>NZ_JBFUIC010000250.1:0-6415 GCF_056402075.1 Pseudomonas sp. P4_C3 | reverse complement strand
AGATGAGTGTGCATAGAAATATGGTTCACTGTTAAATCCCGTCAAACATTGTTTCAAGGATAGTCGTATCGACAGTTCAAGTCCACCGCCCTTATGCTTTGCGGAAAAGGGGAAACAACATGATCTATCGCTACAAAGTTACACTGATATTTCTGATCGGCTTTTTTATAGACTGCATTAACATCTTTATGTCAGCGGTCGCATTACCGAGTATATCGGCAGCGCTGCACGTTAGTACTTCAGACGTTGCCTGGGTGGCTAACGCTTATATTCTGGGGCTGACACTGATCATTCCGGTCAGCACCTGGTTGGCCGGTCGTTTTGGCAGTCGGGAAATCCTCACCACCTCGATGATCGTGTTTACAGCCTCCGTGTGGATGTGTGGGCTGGCCAACAGTTTCAACGAGCTGGTGATCTGGCGCTTCGTCCAGGGGATTGGCGGCGGCCTGTTGATTCCTGTCGGACAGGCACTGACGTTCAACCTGTTCAAGGGCGAGCAGCGGGCGAAAATATCCACGTTGGTCATGGCCGTTGCCCTGATTGCGCCCGCCATTTCACCGACCATCGGCGGCATCATCGTCGACAGCAGCTCCTGGCGCTGGGTGTTCTACAGCAACATCCCGTTCTCACTGATCGCGGCATTGCTGTCATGGTTCTGGATCAACGAAGCGCGACCGACGACTTTGCCCAGACCCGACATCAAGGGCTTGCTGCTGGTCAGCGCGGCACTCGGCAGCCTGCTGATGGGCATGTCGTTGTATGGCGGCGACGCTCCGGCATGGGTGGCCGGCCTTTTCGTCATGGCCGGCGTTACGTTCGTCGTGCTGTACGGGCTGCACTACCGCACCTGCAAAAATCCGATCATTGAACTGAGCCTGCTCAAAAGCAAAAAACTCAGCACCTCCGTCTATATCTATTACGCGATTCCCGGTGTGTTCACGGGGGTCAACTTGATGAGCATCTTCTTCCTGCAAAACACCCTGCACTTCAGCGCCCGACTGACAGGGATGTTCATGATCCTCTACGCCATCGGCGCATTCATCGCGATGCTGATCTGTGGCCGGGTCTATAACCGGATGGGCGCCAAGCGGCTGTTTGCCCTCGGGATGCTATTGCACAGCGCCGGCATCGCCACCCTGTTACTGGTGAACGATCCCTCAGACTTTCTGGTGATCGTCATCGCCTACAGCTTGATGGGGATCGGCGGCGGCATCGGTGCCAACACAGCACAAACCACGTCGCTGATGGACTTCGAGGGCAATGACACCCACAAGGCCAGTGTCATCTGGAACATCAACCGACAGATGTCATTCAGCATCGGCGCGGCCCTCTTCCTGATGGTTTTCAACCTGCTCTTGAAGCATTTCGATACCACCCAGGCCTACCACGTGACCTTTGCCATCGCCGCGCTGGTGGGCCTGTTCCCACTCTTTCAACTGAGTCAGTTGAACGCTCAAATGGACTGTCATGCACAACAAAATAGTTGAACAGGCGCACCACAGCATTCATCACGTGCACGAGCTGATCCACACCCTGTTCACCGACTCAAACGGTAAGGGGCAGGCCACGCTTGAACCTCTGATATCGGCCTTTGCCGAGCACTTCACCATGGTCACCACCTCGGCCGCCATTGTCAGCCGGGCGACGGTCGAACAGATGTTTAAAGGTGCAGTCGGCGCCAAGCCAGGCCTGGAGATCGTCATCAGCGATCTGCAGACGGTCTGGCAGGAAGGCAACAGCGTGGCGATTCGCTACAAGGAAACCCATCGCCTCGGCCAGCGCGAAAGCTCACGGGTTTCGGTGGCGATCATTGGCATGCATCACCACAACGCCCAATGGATCTACCTGCATGAAACGCCGCTAAGCCAGGAAAGCTGATTCTCGTATGAACTACACAATCACTGATTGCCGAATGCTCTCGGCCTCTATCAAAGAAATCACCGTCAGCCCGCTAACAGCGGGGTGTGCGGTGCCGGCGGCGGGCGTACATTTCAAATGAAGGCTGCATTGCCTACCCACTCAGGGGATTTACCGCTTTTGCAGACATCTCTGAATGTCTGCAATGGGCGGTTCTCTGCCGGTCGTCACTACAGCGTGTGCTGGTCAAGTCGAATGCAAACAGTTGGTCAACACGGATGCAATCAGGTGGTCAAGTCCATGCAATTACCCAATCACAAAACGCTGAAAGAGTGGAAAGCTGAGTACGGATCCGCGACTGTTGAATCCTGGCAGATAAAGTGATTCTGGCTTGAGTACAAAAGAGCCCTGAAAGAGCCTTTTTTGTTTGGTATGTAATGGCTGCCCAGGGACGGAAAAACGCCCCGGCACTTTCTGGAGGATGTTGGGAAGTTGGCGATGAGAATCATAGGGACGAGTTGGTGCAGCTTTGCCTACGGCGTCTCACCATTTGTCAGCAAACCGAATCGTTCATCCGTAGAGTTGGCCGTCAATGAAATATGACGGCCATCAGTTGGGGCTCTTTAGCCTGTAGTCATCCCGGAAATGCCACGTCGCTGACGCGCTCTTCACTCATCRGCACCGAAAGGCACCAGGTGAACATCAGCTGTATTGATTTGCCGACCCGTCAGCGGGTTTTGGTTTTCTGGAACAGGTTGACTGGTAAGCAATTGCCAACCATATGAACCAACCCGGCATGACCATCAAGGCAATTCGGGTGTCGGGTCTCAATGCCAACAGGCAGAGAACGAAACCCAGAAACCCCAGGGAAAACCAGGCCATCGGCACGCCGCCAGGCATCTTGTAGGCCGATTTCGCATGCAGCTCGGGTCGCTTTTTGCGATAGGCAATGTAGGACGCGAGGATGGTCGACCAAGTGAAAATCACCAGGATTGCCGACACGGTAGAAACGATGGTGAACGCTGTCATCACTTCTGGAACGATGAACAGCAACAGTACTCCCACCAGCATCAACAGTGTGGTGAACGCCAGGCTCAGCAAAGGCACGCTATTGCTCGACAGACGCCGGAAAATCCCCGGAGCGTTGTCCTGATTGGCCAGTCCAAACAGCATGCGACTGGATGAAAATACGCCACTGTTGGCCGATGAGGCGGCGGATGTCAGTACCACAAAATTGACGATGCCGGCTGCTGCGGGAAACCCTGCGACCAGAAACAGCTCGACGAACGGGCTCTTGTTGGGCGAAACCTGTTGCCAGGAAGTCACTGCAATAATGCAGGCCAGTGCCAGCACATAAAACAGGATAATTCTCAGCGGAATCGAGTTGATGGCTTTAGGCAGGGTCTTCTCGGGGGAGCGCGTTTCGGCGGCTGCGGTGCCGATCAGCTCGGTGCCCGCAAAGGAGAAAATCGCCATCTGGAACCCGGCAAAAAAACCGAACAAGCCGTTGGGGAAGGCGGCCTGTTTATCCAGCAAGTGGTTCAGGGATGCAGTAACGCCACTGGGTGAGACAAAGGAGCTGGCAATCATCACCATGCTGACGCCAATCAGGGTGACGACGGCAATGATCTTGATGATCGCGAACCAGAACTCCACCTCACCAAAAAGCCTGACAGTCAGCACATTCAAGGCGAACAGTGTCATCAGCATGCCGATCGCCGGTATCCAGGCGGGTACATCGGGGAACCAATACTGAAAAAATCCACCCACCACGACGGCATCACCTATCACTGCAACGCTCCAGCTTAGCCAGTATGACCAGCCAAGGAAAAATGCCGCGCGTGGGCCAAGATAGGCACCGGCAAAATCCGCGAAGGTTTTGAAGTTCAAGTTGGAGAGCAACAGTTCGCCCATGGCACGCATGACGAAGTAGACGAACAGACCGATGATCATATAGATGAGGATGATCGACGTACCGGAGAGGGCGATGATCTTCCCGGAGCCCATGAACAGACCGGTACCGATGGCACCTCCCATGGCCATTAACTGAATGTGACGATTGCTGAGCGTGCGCTGCAGCGCGGGCTGTTCAACCAGCCCGGACGGAGTCGATTTCATTACAAAACCTCTTGATTTTATGTTTTTGAGTTTTGGCAGAAAAGTGGGTGTCGAGCGTTCTTGTTAGAGATGCAACGGCTACTGACGGTGGTGGTTTGCGGGTGGCAGGGTTTCTCGTCCGCTCACCCGGTGAGTAGCCCCTTGGCACTTTGCTCAGGGGGCCTCACCTATGGCTATCAACTGACTGTGCGCAGGCGTGAGGGGGCGATTGCTGGCAGCTGATCAAGCAGTTGGTAGAGGTTTTTTATGTTGGCAGGCGTCGGCACCAGATGGATGCGCTCACCGATGGCATGCTCCCGCGCCAGGTCGTGCACGTAGCGCAGTGACGAAAAGTCTTCCAGGGCAAAACCCACCGAATCGAAAACGGTGACCTGGGTGTCGTTCTCACGGCCCGGGACATCGCCCTGGACAATCCGGAAGAACTCCACGACGGGAAAGTCGGCCTCCAATTGTTGAATATCGCCTTCAATCCGGGTTTGAGGTTCAAACTCAACGATGACCCGGGCATTGCGCAGGATGTCGGCGTGCAGTTCGGTTTTCCCTGGGCAGTCACCGCCCACGGCGTTGATATGCATGCCGGGCTCGATCATCTCGGGCGTCAGAATCGTTGCATAGGCCTTGTCTGCGGTGACTGTGGTGACGATGTGCGCGCCCTTGACCGCTTCCTGTACCGAGTTGGCCAGAATCACCTCAATATCCGGGAATGCGGCCAGGTTGTGCTTCAACTTGAGTGAAGCGTCGCGATCGATATCGAAAATGCGAATTTCCTTGATGGACAGCATTTCGTGGAAGGCGAGGGCCTGAAACTCGCTTTGGGCGCCATTGCCGATGATTGCCATGGTGCTTGCACCCGGGCGCGCCAGGGACTGCGCAACCAATGCGGAAGTCGCTGCCGTGCGCACGGCTGTGGTCAGCGTCAGTTCGCTGAGCAAGGTTGGATAGCCACTGTGGACATCGGCCAGGACACCGAAGGCCATGACCGTCAGCAAGTTGCTTTGACCGTTGTCCGGGTGACCGTTCACGTACTTGAACGAGTACTGCTGGCCATCGTCGGTCGGCATCAACTCGATCACACCGTCGGCCGAATGATTGGCGGTGCGGGGCGACTTATCAAACTGCGCCCAGCGTGAATAGTCAGTTTCGATGTAAGTGGCCATCTCGCGGATTGCCCGGCGGATTCCCACTGTGGCGAACAGGCGTGCGGCATGATCGACGTCTATAAAAAGAGTCATGTTTTTATTCTCCGATTCAATAGTTGAAGCGTTGCGATTCAGGGGATGACTCAGGCGCGTTTACTCTCATAGCCATGCAGTACGTTGACCGCATTGATCCCGATTTCATCGACCATGTAGCCACCTTCCATGACGAATAGGGTGGGGCAGCCGACGCTCGCGATCAGTTCGCCGATGCCGATGAAGTCTTCACTTTCCAGCAGGAAGTGACTGATGGGGTCGTCCTTGAACGTGTCGACGCCCAGTGAAATAACCAACACTTCAGGGGCAAATTGCTGGAGTTTCTTGCAGGCGTGTAGCAGGGCGTTGCGATAGCTTTCCCAGGTGGTGTTCTTCGGCAGCGGATAGTTCAGGTTGTATCCTTCGCCTTGCCCTGCGCCGACTTCGTGGCTGAAGCCTGAGTAGTACGGGTAGGACACCGCCGGTTCGCCGTGCAGCGAGACAAACATGACGTCACTACGCTCGTAGAAAATGTTCTGGGTGCCGTTTCCGTGATGAAAGTCGACGTCCAGTACGGCGACACGTTTGGCACCTTGAGTAATGGCCTGCTGTGCAGCAATGGCGGCGTTGTTCAGATAGCAGTAGCCGCCCATGTATTCACGCGCCGCGTGATGGCCGGGCGGTCGGCACAGGGCAAAAGCGCTGTCGTGGCCTTCATCGATCAGCGCCAGGCCGGTGAGGGCGATGTCTGCACTGGTTTTCACCGCTTGCCAAGTGGTGGCGGTAATCGGGGAGCCGGCGTCCATGGCATAGAAACCCAGCTTGCCGTCGATGAAAGTCGGCACTTGCTCGTTGGACAGGTCGCGCACTGGCCATACCAGCGGTAGGGCATCGTGCGTACGTCCGGTCGCGCTCCATTCTGACCAGGCGCTTTCCAGAAAGCTGACGTAGCGCTCGCTGTGCGCATTGACGTAACACGACCGGTCAAATGCTCGCGGCTCGACGATCTGGCCAAGGCCTACCTGCTTGACACGGTTATGGACGGTATCGGCCCGACTGGGCTGTTCGAACGACGGCTTGAGCACGCCGTCTTTCAATTCGGTGCCGTGGTGCAAGCGGTGGGAATCACTGAAAACTGTAAACATTCTGCGCATCCGTTAATGTGAACCAGTGCAAATATTCTGTTCCGGCCGGGATGCGCTTTCTTTGCTTTGTTTTCGTGGTTTACTAGATTATTCGGGCGTTTTTACTATGGAATGGCGTTATGC
>NZ_JBFUIC010000249.1:0-6443 GCF_056402075.1 Pseudomonas sp. P4_C3 | reverse complement strand
GGAGGTATCCCATGAACGACAGCAGCGAACTCACCAACTTTACCGGCTGGGCCGCCACGGCAGCGGGCGCGCCACTGGAACCCTTTAGCTACGATCCCGGCCCGCTGGGAAGCGATGAGGTGGAAGTCGCCGTGGAATATTGCGGCGTCTGCCACTCCGACCAGTCGCTGATCGACAACGACTGGGGCATCAGCAGCTACCCGTTTATTCCCGGTCACGAGGTGGTCGGCCGTATCGTGCGGCTGGGCGACCAGGTTCGCGGCCTGGAAATGGGCCAACGAGTGGGCATCGGTTGGTACAAGGGCAGCTGCATGCATTGCACGTCGTGCATCGAAGGCTCCCATAACCTGTGCCGCACCGTGCAACCGACCATCATCGGCAGCAACGGTGGCTTTGCCGACCGCATTCGCTCGCACTGGGCCTGGGCCTTGCCGATCCCGGCCGGGCTCGACCCGGCGATGGCCGGGCCGTTGTTCTGTGCCGGTTCGACCGTGTTCAACCCGCTGGTGGAATTCGGTATCAAGCCCACTGATCGGGTCGGTGTGGTGGGCATCGGCGGCCTCGGTCACCTGGCGCTGCGCTTCCTCAACGCCTGGGGCTGCGAAGTCACCGCCTTCACCTCATCGCTGAGCAAACAGGACGAAGCCAGGCGCCTGGGCGCGCACAAGGTGGTCGCCTCGACCGACACGGATGCGCTCAATGCCATTGCCGGCACCCTGGATTTTCTCCTGGTCACCGCCAACGCCAACCTCGACTGGACGGCCATGCTCGCCACCCTGCGCGGCAAGGGCCGCCTGCACTTTGTCGGTATCGTGCCCGACGCCATACCGGTGCACGTGTTCAACCTGATTCCCCAGCAAAAAGTCTTGTCCGCCTCACCGGTCGGCTCACCGGCCAACACCGCGATGATGCTGGAGTTCTGCGCCCGTCATCAGATCCTGCCGCAGGTCGAGATGTTCCCCATGAGCCGGATCAACGAAGCCATCGATCATTTGCGCAGCGGCAAGGCGCGCTACCGCGTGGTGCTGGATGCCCGTCAGTGACAGGCGACGAACGAAGAAAAGGGCCGCTTATTCAAGCGGCCCTTTTTTTGCCCTCAGGGATTGGCCACCTGCGCCGGCAGCGCGGGCATGTGCGGGTCATTCCAGGTGAACCGATAGGCTTTGCCGGCCTCTTGCGGGAGGCATTTGCCGTTGTCGGCATCCGCCCCCACGATCGACCAGTTCGCCCGGGAGTTTTCGCCCAGTTCACGGGCCGCTTCAGGTTTGAAGCACTGGTTCAGTACGTCATCCGGTACCAGAGCGTAGGCCTTGGGGTGTTCACGCAGATACTGCGCAGCCTTCTCGATGGAGGAGTAATCCATGCCGAAATGCACGATCGGCTGACGGGCGAACAACCAGTGCCCCTCCTCCCAGTTGACCAGCACCAGATCGGCGCCCTGGGTCATGGATGCCGCCTGGGTCATGAGCACCTGATCAATGTTGGCGCCTTCCTTGAGCGGTTCGATGAAACCACGGGCGAACCACAGTACGAACCAGGTCGCGACCAGTGCCGGGAACACCCGACGCAAACGCGGGTGCCGTTTGAACCAGCGCTTGAGCAGCCACGGGATCAACGGTGCGGCGACCAGCACCAGCCCAGGCAGCGCCGGGTAGATGTACAGCTTGCGCTTGCCAGTGCTGATGCAGAAAAACAGCACCACCAGCACCACCCAACCGAGCAATACCAGGACCCGGCCGTCACGTTTTTGCAACTGCCGGYGCCAGGCAGGGACCAGCCATGGCAGCACTAGCACCAGCGGTAGCCAGTACTGCGGAATCACGTTGGTGAAGAAGTACCAGAACGGTTCGCGGTGATGCCACGCGGCGGCATAACGGCCCGCGGTCTGGTGCAGGAGGATCTCCCGCGCATAGGCAATTTCGTCAGCGCTGCCATTGACGATGATGGACAAGGCCAACGGCAACAGCCAGATCGCGATCGCTGCCAGCATCACCACCAACCCCAGCAACCACTTGCGCGCCTCGCCGGGCATGGCCACCACACCGGGCCAGTCTTTGCGCACCGCATAGGCGTACGGAATCAGCAACAGCGCCGGCAGGAAACCCACGCCCTTGGTGATCACGCCAATGCCCATGGCCGCGCAGCCCGCGTAAAACCAGCGCCACGCCGGGCCGATCAACAGGTGTCGCGCCAGACCGTAGAGGCCCAGGGAGGTGAACAGAATCAACAAACTGTCGATCTGGCCGGTGCGCAGGATACTGTAGGTCTGGTATGTCGCCAGGTACAACAGCGCGGCGTTGCGCCCGGTACGCTGGGTCCACAAGCGACGACCCAGGTCATAGACCATCGCCGTGACCGTCACGGCCGAAAACAGCCCCGGGATATAAAGGGCGATGTTCGGCTTGCCGGTCAGCCAGGTGAAGAACGCCACCGTCCACATGAAAATCGGCGGCTTGTCGCCGTAGATCTCGGCGGCCCGGTGCGGGATCAGCCACGAGCCGTTTTGCAGCATCTCCAGTGCGACGCCGAGGAAACGCTCCTCATCCACATTCTGTGCCTGGCGCAGCCCCAGTCCCGCGCCGATCAACAGCAGGGCAAGCAGCATCAGGCCCAGGCATTCGACCCTGGGCGACAGTGATCTACGCATGGTTTATTCCTTCACGCTTCTGCTTTTGGCAATCAATTGCAGGTTGCGAAAATAGACGATGGAGCCAAACGCCTGCCCGGCGATGAACACCGGATCCTGGCGATAAATGGCGTAGGCAAGCAACAAGGTGCTGCCGACGATGCTCAGGTACCAGAAGTTGGTCGGGATCACGCTGCGTTTCTTGTACTCGCTGTACAGCCACTGCAGGACAAACCGCCCGGTAAAGGCAACCTGCCCCGCAAAGCCGACGATCAGCCACAGGGTTTCACGAGACAACATCATCCTTCAATCTCCTGGGCAATGGTGTTCARCCGCGTGCGYTTGATCAGCCACCAGACRCCGAACAAATCGAGAATGCCGACCAGSGCGCGGTCGATGTTGCCGTATTTCGACACCCCGGCCGTGCGCGGCCGATGGTTGACCGGGTGCACGATCATGCGCCCGTTATGGCGCTGGATCAGYGCCGGAATATAGCGATGCATGTGGTCGAAGTACGGCAGGCGCAARAACGCCGCGCGCTCGATCAGCTTCAGGCCGCAACCGGTGTCCGGGGTGGCGTCCTTGAGCAGGCGGCGGCGCAGGTTGTTGGCGAAACGCGAGGCGTAGCGCTTGCTCGCCGTATCACGGCGATTGACCCGATGCCCGGCGACCAGTTGCACGTCAACCTGGCCCGGTTCGCCGCGCACCAGCGCCAGCATGCCGGGGATGTCCGCCGGGTCGTTCTGGCCGTCGCCATCGAGGGTCGCCAGCCATTGCCCGCGGGCCTCCCGTGCGGCGTGGTACAGCGAGGTGCTCTGCCCCAGCGACCGTTCGTGATGGAGGATGCGCAAGGTGTTCAGGCCGTTCTGGCGGATCTGCCGCAATTCCTGCAGGGTCGCATCGGTGCTGCCATCGTCGACGACGATGATTTCGTACGATTCAGCGGCCAATGCGACGCGGATTTCCTCAAGCAATGGCTTGAGGTTGTTCGCTTCGTTCTTGGCGGGGATCAGTACGGATACAAAAATGTCTTGGCTCATAGAGTCACTCTCGCCTTTATTGGATTTCTTTTATCAGAGGCGAATGAAGGTGTCGTACACCGGCCGACTCGATGCAGGGTTCAGCTATTTTGGGCGATGACGCCAACAATATCCCGCCCTGTGGACGCACTCGCGCGCGACCCCGCATACGGTGCCCGGCCAATTGTAAAAATGGCGTTAATATTTCATACACTTTTTGTCATCATTCACTTGATGACGCAACGAATTCGGTTGCCATTGGCGCTTGCCCATCTAAAGTGCACTCACGCAAGTGAAAAACATGAATCGGGTAAGGATGCAGAACCATGAGCACTGAGCAAGAGACGACTTTAGACGAGCAGCGGCTCGACAGTACGGAAATCCGCATTCTGGGCTCGTTGATCGAGAAACAGGCCACCAGCCCGGAAACCTATCCCCTGACCCTCAATGCCCTGGTGATTGCCTGCAACCAGAAAACCAGCCGCGAGCCGGTGATGAACCTCACACCAGGCCAGGTCGGCCATAGCCTGCGCGTCCTCGAAGGACGCGGTTTCGCCAGACTGGTGATGGGCAGCCGCGCCGACCGCTGGGAGCACCGGGTCGACAAGGCCCTGGAACTGGTGCCGGCGCAGGTCATCCTGACCGGGCTGATGTTCCTGCGCGGCCCGCAGACCGTCAATGAACTGCTGACCCGCAGCGGCCGCATGCATGAATTCGAAGATGCCGAACAGGTGGTGCATCAACTCGAACGCCTGATTGCCCGGGGCCTGGCCGTACTGATTCCGCGTCAGGCCGGCCAGCGCGAAGACCGTTACACGCACGCCCTGGGCGACCCGGCGGATATCGAGGCGATCATGGCGGCACGGCAAAACCCGGCCGAGCGTGGTGGCAGCGGGGTTTCTGTGGAACGTATCGAAGAACTGGAAGCACGCATCGCCGCACTGGAAGAACGACTGGCCCGCCTCGAGTAAACGCAGCCCCCGCATTGATTGGTGTCTGGTACGAAACCAGCGATCACCCTCAATCCCTTGTAGGAGCTGGCTTGCCAGCGAAGGCGGTCTGTCAGGCAACGTCGATGTTGAATGGGCCGCCCTCTTCGCTGGCAAGCCAGCTCCTACAGAGGCTACATCGCCTAGCTGCGGGCAAACGCCACGGCCTTCTGGAATTGCTCGTCCGTCGGGCGTACACCGGTGTAGAGCACAAACTGCTCCAGTGCCTGGATCGCGATCACTTCCAGCCCGGTGATGACCCGCTTGCCTTCGGCACGAGCACGCACGATCAGCGGTGTTTCCGAGGGAATCGCCACCACATCGAACACAGTTTCCGCTTTTTCGATCACGTCCGCCTCAAAGGCCAGTTGATCGGCCTCCGGTCCTCCCGTCATGCCGATCGGGGTGACGTTGACCAGCATCTGCGGGCGACGATTCCCCAGCTCTGCCTGCCACTCATACCCCAACGACTGCGCCAGCGCCTGGCCGGCGCGCTCGTTGCGGGCCACGATCAGGCCGTTTTCATACCCGCCATCGCGCAAGGCGCTCGCCACGGCCTTGGCCATCCCGCCGCTGCCGCGCAAGGCAAAGGTCGAGTCCTTGGGCACCTGGTGTTTTTCCAGCAACTGGGCCACGGCGATGTAATCGGTGTTGTAGGCCTTGAGATGACCGTCGGTGTTGACGATGGTGTTGATCGATTGAATGGCGGCGGCCGACGCGTCGAGTTCATCCACCAGGGCAATACAGGCTTCCTTGAACGGCATCGACACGCCACAGCCACGAATCCGCAGGGCACGAATGCCGGCAACGGCACCCGGCAGGTCCTGGCTGGCAAAGGCCTTGTAGTAAAAATTCAGGCCCAGCTGTTCATACAGATGATTATGAAAACGCAGACCAAAGTTCCCGGGGCGTCCTGAAAGGGACATGCACAGCTGGGTGTCTTTGTTGGGGTTCATCTGCATGGGGAAGCTCCTTCAAGTGCACTTTTCGGATGGACGGGATTAGCCCCCCATCGGGTTCTGATCGATCATATAAGCCTGATTACATGGACTTACACAGACCGGTAAGAAAGTCGGTACCGACCTTACACAAAATTTACCTAACGGCCGTGCTGATTCTCGAAAAAAGCTGTCTTAGAAGTATCCCCGCGACAATCCCTGGGTCTATTGCAGACACAGGCGCCGGGCTGAAGAACCGAGGAACTATCATGATCCGTAAAGTCCCCACAGTAGCCTTGCTGATCGGCGCCCTCGCTATCGCAGGACAGGCGCAAGCCCATGGTGGTGGTAATTACTGGCAGGGCCCGGCGGTGTTTGGCGCGATCGTCGGTACTGCCATTGTCGGCTCGGCCCTGATCAACGCCAACCGCCCGGTTTATGTCGCACCGCAACCGGTCTACTACCAGCCCGCGCCGGTTTATTACGCACCACCGCCTCCGGTTTACTACCAGCCGGCCCCGGTCTACGTGCAACAACCGATCTACTACCGTCCGGCTCCGGTGTACTACGGACCACCCCATGGTTACTACGGCCCGCCTCGCGGCTACTACGGCCATCACTACGGCCGCTGGTAACGGACTCATCAGGCCCCGCTGAAACAGCGTAATGCTGTTCACTTAAGCGGAGCAGCCTTACGGTCCACCGGAAACCGGGTTTTTGAAATTTTCACCGTCCTTGGCCTCGAAGGCCTTGGGCGGTGATCCAGAAACATTCCCCCAACACCTGCCCTTAACTCTGCCAATCGCCTCCCTGTGGCTGAAACCGGATTGGCCGCTGCCATCACGATCAGTTGGACGGCGATGTACTGGCA
>NZ_JBFUIC010000248.1:0-6449 GCF_056402075.1 Pseudomonas sp. P4_C3 | reverse complement strand
AAACTGATCACCCCACGAACCTCGGCCTGACTCAGGTTCAGGGCATGGGCAATCTCGGGGACGGCGACATCGGGGATGTAACCGATGCGCTCCTGAATATCATGAAGAATAGGCAACAGCGCACCCGGGGTGCCCTTATGGCGCTCCAGCAGACTGTTGACCACAGGCAGGTGCAACATCTCATCAGGCATTCAGCAATCCTCACGGTCACGGACAAACCAGGCGGTTGTCGGTTGTCCGAAAGTGTCGGCTGCGGCATTCACACCACGTCACGGTATCGTGGCATCTACAGACCGTCGGCCAGGGCACCCTGAGCGGGCATCTTGTTGCGCCCGGCACGGTCTTCGCCGCACCTCAATAGGGGCATAAAAGCCAGATTGCCACGCGGCCCTTGATTCGGCTGCACCAGAGCGACGTGTTCGGTTCTGTCTACGACCTTGTATTGAGTCTAGAAGAATGAGGGGTGAGGCGCCGTGCCAGAGGGGAGGTTGCTGGAGTTATGCACAGCGGATTGCCTGTGGAAAAGGTGACGATCAAGCCCACCGGAAGCACCCGGAGGCCGGRAAATCTGACACTCTCAAAAACGGTTTAGAGCGGGTTTGACAGTCAGAACCAGAACGAAAATCGCGTTCCTACGCAAATTTCAGGTCCGCTGATACACCAATCATTGGCAGATTTTACGTAGCGACGCAGACTTCAAAACAGTGTCTGCGTTTTTACATAGCCTGGTCCCAAAGCTGACGGTAGTAACAGGCAGAAATCAGCCAAAAGCGGCCTGTCGAAAAACCGTTAATCTCATTCCAACTTGGTCTTCACATTCTGCCCCGTGACCGATCAATGCTTCACTGTCTAAAAAAACCTCCCCCCTTGGGTGAGTGTCGCTTTTCGCATCAACTCTTTGCGCAATTTTCCGGGGGACATGCCAAACATGTTCTGAAAATGTCGAATGAAATGGGGCGCATCGGCGAACCCGCATTCGAAAGCGATTTCCCCTATATGTCGATCCGAGCTGATGAGGAGCCATCGGCCAAACCTGAGTCGAACCTGACGGTAGAATTGGGCTGGAGTGTTACTGGTTTCGGCGACAAACAGCCGCTCAAGTTGCCGTTTACTGGTACCGACAAGGTTTGCGATTGAGTCAATATCCAAGGGCTCGGTCATGTGCTTTTCCATCAGCATCACGGCTTCGTGCAGGCGCCTGTTCGAAGAGCTGGCATAGCCAAGTGCCTTGCGCCGGTCGACGAAACTGCCGGAGCTGGTTTTTGCGACCGTCATCTGATGAACAACTTTGCCGGCCCGATCCGGGCCGCAATGCACCCCAATAAGATGAATGGCCAACTCAATCACTGAGATACCGCCTGCGCAGGTGATCCGATCCTTGTCGATGAGGAAGTCACTGTTGCTGACAAAGCGCAATCTGGGGAACAGACGTTTCCAGTCGTCGCAATGGTAGGCATGTACGCAAGCGGTACGTCCCTCCATCAAGCCATGTCGAGCGAGCACGAAGCTGCCCGTGCATAGACCGATCAACGGCACGTTAGCGGCTGCTGCCTGAAGCAGAAATGCCGGATACGTCTTTGGTGCGGCCTCAAGGGAATCAAGCAGTCCACCAATCACCACGATGTAATCAAATTGATGAGGATTGGTGAGCTCACTGTCGATAGGCACATCCAGTCCGCAGCTGGAAATGACTCTTTGCCCGGGGGTACCGAGTACTTTCCATTGGCATCGTATCGGGCGGCTCTGATCACCCGTATCGGCAGCATGTCGCAACGCATCGGTCAGCCCCGAGAGTGACAGCAAGGGGAAGCGCGGCCACAACACAATACCGATAGACAACTCGGTGGCGCCGCGTCGGCTTGGCGGATGTCGTGCCTGACCATTATCAAGCCCTTCCACAAGGCTTTCGCTGGAGGTCCTGGGCAGTACATCTCCGAAATGTCGCAAATGTTCAATCATTCATGCAAACCATCCAACCAGTTATACCGTCGATCACCATACGATGAGCGCCTGCCCAACACCATGCTGTTCATAAAAAAACAATCGAGGAGCACGTGATGAAGAAGCCCAACGTTCAACGTTTTGCCGGTATCTATGCGGGTCTGCTGGTATCCATGCTGGCCTCGGTACCGGCATTCGCACTGGAAACGGTAGAGCCGGGAAGCCTGACTATCGCGTTCACTGGCGATATGCCGGGGACCGGTTATCAAGACAGCCGGATGGTCGGCTACGACGGTGAAATCCTTCAACAAATATCTGAGAAGCTGGGTTTGAAGGTTAAACCTGCCTTGATGGACTGGGCCGGCACCATCGCCTCAGTACAAGCTAAACGCGTGGATGTCATGGCCGGCACCATGGGCTGGACCGAGCAGCGCGCGAAGATCATGACCGTGAGCGACCCGATTCACTATTTCAAGAACGGCATCACCCAGACCGACAAGACCAACTGGAGCACCCTCAAAGATTTGCAGGGCAAGAAGGTCGGCACCATCACGGGTTTCTCGTTCATCCCTGAGATGCGCAAGATCGAAGGGCTGCAAGTAGCGCTGTATGACACCTCCGATGCCGCGGTGCGCGATCTCCTCGCCGGGCGCATCGATGCAGTGATTGGCGATCCTCCGGTCATGCAATACGCCATTTTTCGCAACGAGCAGTGGCACCTGCACTTCAATGCTTTCACCGACAACGATCCGAATTTCCCACTGCTGACGGGGCTAGGTCAGGTGGTGTACGGCTTCAATAAAGGGGCCAGCCCGCAGCTGGTGGCTGCCGTGAACGAGCAGATCCAGACCCTCTGGAAAAGCTGTGAAATGCGCAAGATCGGTGCCCGCTACGGTCTGACTCAGGATGTCTGGTATGTGCCGGAAGGCAAGGACCTGAGGCTGGGTGTCGACCGCCCGGCGGACTGGAAACTGCCCGGCTGCAAGTAAGCGCTTGAGCGGATGAATCGGCCTGATGGCCCGTGCCGATTCATCGCCATGTCTATAACAAAAAGAGGTTAACCAAGATGTCGACCCCGTCCGAACCTGCGTTGCTGCGAGTGCATGACCTGCACAAAAGTTATGGTGATCTGGAGGTGCTCAAGGGGATCAACCTGGAGTTGAAAGCCGGTGAAACCCTGTCGTTGATCGGCCCGAGCGGGTCGGGAAAGTCCACTTGCCTGCGTTGCATCAATTACCTGGAAAAACCCACTCGAGGCGATATCTGGCTGGGCGACGAGTTGATCGGGCAGATCAAGGACGGTAAACGCATACGTCTGATGAGTGATCGGGAAATGGCTCCGCAGCGACGCGAGATCGCGATGGTGTTCCAGCTCTTCTACCTCTGGCCACATTTGAGCGTACGCGACAACGTCGCGCTGGGGCCGATCAAGGCACAGGGTATGCCGCGCAAGCAGGCCTATGAGCTGGCTGATGCCATGTTGGAAAAAGTCCATCTGCGGCACAAGGCCGAGGTCTATCCCGAGCAGTTGTCCGGCGGACAGCAACAGCGGGTCGCTATTGCCCGCGCGTTGGCCCAACAACCTAAAGTCATCCTGTTCGACGAGCCGACCTCGGCGCTGGACCCCGAACTGGTGGGGGAAGTACTGGCCGTGATTCGTGAGCTGGCGCAAGAGGGCCGCACCATGATCATGGTGACCCATGAAGTGCGCTTCGCTCGGGATGTGGCGGATCGGGTGATCTTCATGGACGGCGGACACATTGTCGAGCAAGGGCCTTCGGCGCAGGTTATCGACAACCCAAGCCATGAGCGCACCCGCAGTTTTCTTGGGCGCATGGCCATGGAGGGCGCTTGATGGCGAACTTCGAGGTCTTTCTCGGGCTACTGCCTCTGTTGTTGAAAGGCGCGCTCACCGCCCTGGAAATCGCGCTGTGTACCTTGCTGCTGGCGAGTGCCGGAGGGGTAGTACTGGCGGTGTTGCTGACGTTCAGTCGGTCACGGGTGTTGCATGGGGTGATCGGCTGTTTCATTGAGTGGATGCGCAATGTTCCCGCGCTGGCGCATCTGTTCCTGATCTATTTCGGTCTCTCCTACCTTGGCATCAACTTGCCCGCGTGGCTGGCCGCCATCGTTGGCTTGAGTCTGGTGGGCAGCGCGGTGTTGGCCGATATTTTCCGTAGCGGCTTGCAGTCGCTGCATGTCGGTCAGCATGAAGCCGGATTGGCTGTCGGTCTGAGCCGGATGCAGATTTTGCACTGCATTCTCTTGCCCCAGGCCCTGCGCGTGACGTTGCCAGCGTTCGCCAACTACGTCACGCAATTGGTCAAGGACACGTCCATCGCCTCGGCCATTGCCGTGCCGGAAATCATGTTCCTGGCGCGTAATCTGGTGACCTCCACCTTCCAGACTTCACTGATCTATTTGGCTGTGATGTGCATCTACGCCGCGATGATTTTACCGATCGGTGTGGGATTCATTCGGCTCGAACGTCATTTTGGGAGCGCGCGATGATCAGTTTTTTTCAGCAATACCCGGAGTACTGGAGCGACTGGATCGCTCGCCTGTTGCTCGGTGCACGGATCACTGCCGAATTGTCCCTGATGGGGTTCGCTCTGGCGGTCGTGCTGGGGGCGTTGTTGGTCTGGGCGATGAGAAGTCCGAGTGTCATCCTGAAACGGTTGGCAGCGTTCTTTATTCAGAGCATGCGCGCTGTACCTCTTCTGGCGTTGCTGCTGGCCCTGTATTTCGCGTTGCCCAGCCTGGGGTTGACGTTGTCCGGCTATTGGGCCGGGGCCATCGGTCTGGGTTTGCAGGGTGCCGCTTACGTTGCGGAGATCCTCCGTGGCGGCCTGGATTCGCTGCATCGCGGCCAGCGCGAAGCCGCTATCGCCATCGGACTGACGCCGCTGAAAGCGTTTACCACCGTCATCCTGCCGCAAGCGATTCGCGGCATGTTGCCGCCACTGCTTAACGCCTACGTGTCGATCCTCAAGGACAGCTCGTTGTGCGCTCTGATCGCCACCGATGAGTTGATGCTGGCGGCGCGGGCCATCGCTTCGGAAACCTTCCTGCCAATGCATGTCTTCCTGCTGGTAGGGCTGTTCTATTTTGTTATCGCTTTCCCTCTTTCAATGCTGTCGCGTGTGCTTGAAAAGCACTTTTCACGCGGGCGCAAAACCGTGCGAGGTTGAACATATGAGCACCATAGATCGAGTTACTTCCCACAGCATTGCCCAGTTGCAGCGGGCGCTGCAGGCGGGATCGCTGACTAGCGAAGCGCTGGTTCGTGCGCAACTGGCGCGCATCGAGCGCTTTGACGAGCAGCTCAATGCCTATGTCGAGACCTATTCCTCGCGTGCTTTGAACGCGGCTATCGCCGCTGATCGCCAGCGTGCGTCCGGCATACACCTGGGACCGCTGCATGGCATTCCTCTGGCGATCAAGGACTTGTTCGAGATCGATGGCCAGGCCATCACGGGTGGATCATTGGCACAGGCACCGCGTGTTTCGAGGTTGACCGCCACTGCAGTGCAACGCCTGGAGCGTGCCGGTGCAATCATTCTTGGCAAGACCCACACCGTCGAATTCGCTTTCGGTGGCTGGGGCACCAACGCGGTGATGGGCACGCCGTGGAACCCGTGGGACCGTAACGTGCATCGCGCTCCGGGTGGTTCAAGCAGCGGCTCGGCAGTGGCCGTGGCCAGCGGGTTGGCGAGCGCTGCGTTGGGCACCGACACCGGCGGCTCGGTGCGGATTCCGGCGGGCATGTGCGGCTTGGTCGGGCTGAAAACCACGCGTGGGCTTATCAGTCGCCATGGCTTGATCGAACTGTGTCCTTCGCTGGATTCGGTAGGGCCTATCACCCACACCGTTGAAGATGCGGCGTGGATGTTGGATGCACTGCTGGGCCCGGACCCGCTGGATCCGGTTTCGGCCCAGGCACCTGTATTCAGCGCCGCTGCCGGTCTCAATCAGCCGGTAGCCGGTTTGCGCATCTGGGTGTTGCCACAGGCCGAACGAGCGCATGTCGCTCCCGGGGTGCTGAAGGCTTACGATTTGGGGCTCAAGCAGTTGGCCGCGTTGGGCATGCAACTGATCGAGCAACCGCTACCCACGTCGTTGGAGCAGTGCATGCGCATCGCTGGTGGGCTGATGAGCGCCGAAGGTTATGCCAGCCTGGGTAGCTTGTTCGAGCGCGACGATCTGCGTTTCGACCCCCATGTTCAACGTCGCGTACTCAGTGGTCGCGCCATCGACGCAGCGTCGTATATCCAGTTGCACAATCAGCGCCGCGCCGCTCGGCACGCCATGCAGGAGGCCATGACCAACATAGACGCCTGCGCTTTCCCGACCAACGCTATTGGCAGTGTGCCGTTGGATGAGGTCGATGAATATGGCACGCCACTGGCCTTGTTGGGGCGGTTCGCCAACTTGCTGAACTTGTGTTCGGTGGCGCTGCCCATCGGGCTTGATGAAAAGTGCATGCCGGTCTCGATGCAGATTGTGGG
>NZ_JBFUIC010000247.1:0-6548 GCF_056402075.1 Pseudomonas sp. P4_C3 | reverse complement strand
GCAGGTCACTGTGCAACTGTCCCCCCGGCAACCAGCCGTTGGCCTCGCGGGTGTCCTCGGTGAAAAGTCCAAGGAGCAACTGGCTGTTGGCGTCGTGTCCGGTATGGCCCAGTGGCGTGCCTTGGGACAGGCTGACGGGGTGGCTTGCGGACAGACCGGCCGGTTGCAGCAAAGGGACTTTGCGAGGCCAGTGTGGAGTCACCCGCGCTTGAGTGTTCGGTGCCAGCAGCCTGACCAATGCGCTGATGCCTTCGGCGTTTCGGGTTGGCAGACGCATGACACTGAGCAACGCGAGAAAACGCGAAATCGGCGTGGCGATCCGCCCGGCGGTGCCGGGTATGCCGAGGCCGATCAGGCCGAGCAAACACTGCGAGGTCTTGTCGGTCGCGCCGGATTCGAATGTGGCCGGGTACGAGTACTTGCGCCAGATCCGGTAGAACTGGGTGAAGATCCGGTGGTTGAAAATGTCGAGGAACGCTTCCAGTGCCTCGTGCCCTTCCCGGCGTTGGGCAATGTCGTCGACGAACGCCGTGGGCATCGGTGAATCGACACCGTACAAACCCAGCAAGCGGGTACGCACCGTGGCCGGGCGTTGCGGATGTTCCTCATCGACCTCGATGGACTTCAATTCGCCGGCCGGAAACCCCATGCCGGGATCCGGTCGAAACCGCACCGGATCATCCGCCACACGCGCGGTACTCCCCAAAGGCGGATGCCCGGGCAATGACTGTTCCAGCAACTGACAGAAACGATACAGACTGGCCTCGGCCACCCGCCCCTGCAGCGTTTGCAGCAAACCGCCGGCTTTCAACCGGGAATACGCTGACTGTGGTTCTCGTTCCATCGCAAGCACTTCCCGGTCGGTTGAAGGATCAGCGTGAGCTGGTTGAACAGGTGAATGTCGGCATACAGGCCGAAGAAGCGATTGAGCATTTCGCCGAACAGGCTGATATCGCCTTCGCCACAGAAGCCGTTGGCGTCGAGGGTCACTTCGATATCCACCCCACGCAGCAGAAAACCCTTCTCGAAACGCTGGATCAGGTGATGCCTGACCTCGACGATCGCTTCCAGGCGCCGCCGGTTCAGTTCACTGCCCGTCCAGTCATACAGCGCCAGAGTGCCTCGCAACACCTCGGCACTGTCGAGCATCGGCAGGAAGTTCGAACCCAGGTGACTGAGCACCCGCCAATGGAAACGGTCACGGTTCGGCGGATAGCACGGCAAGGTGGGTGCACACAGGTTGCGTACCCGCAAGCGGGACTGAGCGGACTGCGCGACGGTATCGAGCAGCGTGCTTTGCAGGGCCTTGCGCGGCAGTTGCCCGTTGGTACCCGTCAGTCGCAACGACAGGCCTTCACGCTGAAACAACCGGTCCTGATCGAAGCCTTCGCCGCCCAGAATCAGCCAGGTGTCATGCAAACCATTGGCGCCCTGGCGCAAACGCGTATGGAAATAACGCTCTGGCGCCTCGTCGCGCAGCATGCCGCCCTTGTGGCGAAAACTGCTGAATGGCACATAGTCATGCCGCTCGGCGTTCTTCGAAGACGTGACCTGATCCACCGAATAGATCTCGGTGTGGCCGTCCTGCAGACGCATGGGGCGCAGCAGGTAGTCCGTTTGCAAGGGGGCGAGTTCCAGTGGATCGGCTTCCAGCGCAAACAGATTGATCACCGGCACGGCATGCAGGCGAATGTGCTCGACACTCAGATCGAAGCCATGCGGCCATGCCTCGCCAAGGACCACGTCCAGCTCGAACCAGGGTGTACCTGGCTTGAGGTTCAGGTGCTGCAGTCCGCAAAGGGTCACGAACATGAATTTTTCGCGGAACGTGAAGTACTCCAGCAACAACTGATAGCCACTGAACGCGCTGTCGCCCTTGGGCCACAGACGATCTTCGTCGGCAAATCCCTTGGGCGCAAAATGGCCCTCCAGCGCCTGGCGATCCGACTCCCCCGCACATCGCACGTACAGCGCCTGAACCTTGAGAGTCAGCGCCTGATGCAGCGTGCTGGCCAACGCCGCATCGGCATTGAGGTACAGCGGCAGGCAGCTCAGGTCGACCTGGCTCCAGTCGGTCATTGTTCCGCAGGCAAAGCGCAGGCGCAGCACCGAGCGCCCGTCCGGCTCCTGGGCATGTCGTACAGACGCCATGGCCA
Source organism: Pseudomonas sp. P4_C3 (assembly GCF_056402075.1). Classification (NCBI taxonomy): domain Bacteria; kingdom Pseudomonadati; phylum Pseudomonadota; class Gammaproteobacteria; order Pseudomonadales; family Pseudomonadaceae; genus Pseudomonas; species Pseudomonas sp. P4_C3. Next base: position 4,392 of record NZ_JBFUIC010000247.1, on the reverse strand, counting down.
GCGGGTGCAATGTCAGGTCCTGGGTGGTGGTGTAACTGCATCGGGTGCGTTGCGGTCCGATGGGCTGCGACAGCACTTCAAAGCCCTTGCCGATTCGTTCGCTGAGCTTCATCTGCGCGAACTCCGGCGCCAGTTCGACGATCGACAACGAAGCGATGGTGCGCAGGTAATGGGGCCACAACAGGCTGACCAGGCCTTCGGTCAACTCTGGCAAATCGTCGTCGAGCTTTTCACGCAGCCGTCCCATGAGGAAGGCAAAGCCTTCGAACAGGCGCTCCACATAAGGGTCCTGCGCCCCTGGTTTATCCAGGTTCAGTTGCGCGGCCCGATCGGGGAACGCCTCTGCGAACTCCTTGCCGGCCTCGCGCAGGTAACGCATCTCCGCGTCGAAATAACGCAGCGTCAGATTTTCCGTGTTCACAAATAAATCCTGATAAATGAGGTTCAGCCGCAGAGCACTGCGGCGCGTACCGGATCGATGGCTACCAGCGCCGCCAGCAACGCGTCCATGCGCCGGGCCAGCGCGGGTTTATCCGCATCATTGCGTTGCGCTTTGAGGCGCAGCAATTTGAGCAGACGGGCCTTGACCTCAAAGTTCAGGTCCGGCTCCCACTCCGCCAGGGCCTGGCGCTGGGCGATGGCATCCAGTTCACCCAGCAGGTGAATGGCCAGGTCGCTCTTGCCGTACTGCTCGGCCACCCGCGCCATCAACAGGCGCAGCAGCCAGCGCTGACGGCCTGTGTGCACGTCGGGCCGTGCGGCCAGCCAGGCCAGCGCCGCCTCCACCCCATCGCTGTCGGCGTGCGCCAGAGCCTGGGCTTCCAGGGACAGGATCCCGGTATCTGCCTCGATGGCTGTCGTCGCCGGAGCAGGCAACCACTGTTGGGTCTGATTACCGCTGACATGCTGAGCGATCCACTCGCGAGTGGTCTCGTCGGCGAACGGTGTGCCGTCGCTCCAGCACAGGGCCTCCAAGCCCGGGAGCCGCTCAAGGAACATCCCCAGGTCGCGCTTGGCCACATCGGCCCAGCTGTCCAGCGGCGCGGATTGCTTTCTCAACGCCTGGTACACATACCACTGCAGATCCAGCCAGAAATGATTCACGCCCTCGGCGAACATCCCTTCGACCTGATCCAGCAGTTCCTGCCAGTTCTGCTGCAGGTGCAGTCGCTTGAGCTGTGCCTTGTAGTCACCACGTGGGGGGGCCAGACGGGTATTGCCGTTGATGTCCTGAGGCGGCGGCTGATGCAGCGTGTCCCAGCGCAGGCTTTTCATCAGCCGATGGGCCGCCAGCCAGCCCTGGGGTTGTTCACGCAGATAGCCCGCCAGGGCCCGGCCACTGTCCAACAGATCGCGCCCGGACTTGATGGACGTGACACCCGGCACATCCGATGGGGTGTTTGCTTCATGACTGGCACTGTTCTGCGGCACCAGAGCATCCACCCCGCCGGACTGCGCCAACCGTGCAGACAACGCGGCATACAGCGCGCCCAACGCCGGGCGCTGGTCCTGCGGCCAGGCGTCAAGCCCCTGCTGCAGCCAGGCCAGCGCCGCGACCGTGCGCTCAGCTTCGCTGCGCACAACCTCCGGATACAGCGACAGGCTGTCCAGCACCTTGCTGCCGGCCAGCCACTCCAGGGCCATCTTGCGGCTGTTGGCCCGCACCGGCAGCACCTGCTGCGCGTAATGCCCGACCAGCGCGGCCAGCAGGCCAAGGCCATCGGCGAGTCCGGCCTCGCCGTCTTTGTGCAAGCGGGCCCACAGGTAGTAAGTGGCGACGCGCAGGTCCTTGCAGCTTTGCCGCAGAAGTTTTTCAGCCAGTTGCGCCACCCGCTCGGCGTCCGCGCCGGACAACTTGTTGACCTCTTCGCGCATGCGCTGGAAATCATCGTCGTAACCGGGATCTTCACCCACCGGGGCATCTGCGCTGATGGGTTGCAACCAGGCTTGCCAGCGCCCTGAAGTTTCCCGGGCCAGTGCCAGGGCATCGCGCTCGCCCAGGCAGCTGCTGATCAATCCTTGCAAGCTCATGGCACCTCCCCCTTCTGTGCATGAGGCTCGGCGTTGTTGCCCACCCCGAGAAAAATCTGCGTCGGCAGCTTGAACCCACGCAACTTGAGCAGCGCCAGCGGTCCCGCGCCCAGTTCGGTGCGCAGGTGCCAGGTCAGGCCCAGGCCGTCCGGGGCCTTGAGCACCATGCGGTAGTGGCTGTCGCCGTCGTCCAGCGTGGTGACCCGAGCCTGTTCCAGCAGGCGGATCAAGCCCCAGGTGCCCTGATAGTCACCGAACAGRCGCTCGCCRGCCTGCACGCTGGTCCAGGTCAGGTTCACCCCCGGACGGTCGCTGTAGCCAGGCCAGCTGAAGCGCTGCCAGCTTTCCTTCTGGTTGAAGTAGTGGTGTTTTTCGCCGTTGAGGATGAAGGTGGTCTGCACCACGTCGCGYACCGGCTTGCCCCGCAGCTCGAACCCCAGGCCGAGGCCGCCGTCGGTGAACAGYACATCGGCCAGGTGGCTGAGCTGGTTGAGCGCCGCGAGAAACTGCGGGTTGATGCGCAGGCCCTGGCTGTGCCGCGRATCGGCCACCCAGCGCTGGCCTTCCTTGCGCAACACACCGCCCAGTTGCTGTTGCAGGAACTGCTCGATGCGTCCGGAGTCGGCACGGATCATTTGYCCCAGCATCGGCAATGACGCATCGCTGGTGGTCGCCACGAACGGATAACGCCCGGCAAACGCGCCGTGCCAGTCGCTGACGATCGCCCGTTGCCACTGGCGATTGAGGCTTGCCGCCGACGGCTGCAGCACTCGTTGCCAGGCCTGTTCCAACGGCTGCACGAACAGGGTCTGGCCGACCCCGCCCCACTCCGCCCCCAGGCTGGCAGCGATCAGGCTGCCATAGGCGCGGGTGTCGGTGAGGTCGACGCTTTTGCCCTGGAACACGGTTTGCGCCAGGGCCTGGGTCATTTCCTGCGGGTCGGCGGCGTTGCTCACCTGCTGCAGTTTCAGGCGTACCCGGGTGACGCGGGTGAGGAAGGCCTGCAGGCTCAGCCGGTCGTTGTCGTTCTTGCCTTCGGCCTCCTTGCCCAACAGGGCCAGCAGCGGRCCGAAGGTGGCGTCCAGCGGRCCGCTCGCGCCGGGGGCCTGTTGGTCGATCAGCGGCACCTTGTCCTGGGCTATCAGYTTCTGCGCGGAGTGGATCAACGACGCGCCCAGGGCCGGGCCGCGAGTGCCGGCCTGGCCCTGGTACGCCAGGGTGTTCATCAGCGCGATCAGCGGCGACTGRCGCACGTCGCTCATCAGGGTCAACTGGTCGATCACCTGATCCAGGCTGCGTGYCGGTTGCCAGTTCAGGCGATTGAGCAAGTCCAGCCAGGCGCTGGCGTAGTCCTGRAAGTAGCGCTCGGTSAGGCGTTCCTTGAGTTGCTCCGGGCTCAAGTCGGCGGCGAGGCTGGCGGGATTGTCGCTGAGCACCCAGTCGATCTCCTCGCGGCGAGCCTCGGCCACCTCGTCGATGGCTTGGCGGACCTGGCCCTCCCAGGCCTGGCGGGTGAACACCCCGGGCACGCTGGCCGTGGTGGCGAACAGCGCGCGGGCGTCGGTGTCGCCGACCATCTGCTGCAAGCCCAAGGCCGGGTAGTGATTGGCTGCCGCATCGAGCACCTGACGGTACAGGCTGGCTTCGCCATTGCGCTGGCCCAACTGGACGAGCAGTACCTGACGGGCCTGGGCCACCAGCGTCGGGTCGGCCTCGATACGCCAGGCCGGATGGGCCGCCAGTTGCTCGGCATAGAACTGCCAGAGGCCGGGTGACAGGCCCTGCCAGAGCCCCGGCGTGATGTCGGCGCGCTGCGCCTGGGTCTCGACCAATACTTTGGCGAGGAAAGCCGCGTCGGCTTTTTCCGGGCGCGCCATCATCAGGTAGGCTTTGAGCTGGGCGTAGGCGGCCGGGGCACGCTTGGCGCGTTCGGGGCTGGCGGGTGGCAGCTGGATCAGCGCCTTGAGTTGCTGCTGCAGCTTGGCCACGGCCGGGTCGCGCAGCAGCCGTTGGTTGGCCTCTACATAGCGTGGCCACAGCGTCGCCAACAGTGGGTCGTTCTGGTTGAGGCCAAAGCGCAGGTACCAGGGTGTGCCGTGCGCGGCGCGGTAGTCCAGGCGCCCCAGTTCACGGGTTAACTCGTTGAACGCCAGCAGTTGTTCGTCGCCGCTGCCCGCTTGTTCCAGGGTCGCCAGCGCGGTCTGGACAAGGGCGATCTGCCCGCGGTTGCTGACGAAGGACAGCAACATCCCGGCACCCCACAGCAGCGCCACGCCCAACACCAGCGCATAAGCGACTCGCGGGGCGGACCAGCCCAGGCGTCGAGGGCTGGCGGCCTGATCGGCCAGCACGCCGTGCCAG
>NZ_JBFUIC010000246.1:0-6574 GCF_056402075.1 Pseudomonas sp. P4_C3 | reverse complement strand
GTGTTCCGCGACAAGATGAAGGATTACGACCCGAAAAATCCGGGCAACATCCTGTTCTACTTCAAGCAGAAAGTGACCGCGCCGGCACGTCTGGCCGGTGGTGTGCTGCTGGTTCACGAAACCCTCGATCAGGTCAAGGAGCCGCGCTCGGCGTGGGTTTACAACGCCGGTCAGCGTCGTGTGCGCCGTGCACCGCAAGTGTCCTATGACGGCCCGGGTACTGCAGCCGACGGCCTGCGTACTTCCGACAACCTGGACATGTTCAATGGTGCACCGGATCGTTACGACTGGAAGCTCGAAGGCAAGAAAGAGATGTACATCGGCTCCGATGCCTACAAGCTCGACGATCCGAAGCTCAAGTACGCCGACATCATCAAGGCCGGTCACATCAACCAGGACCTGGCTCGTTACGAGTTGCGCCGTGTGTGGCATGTGGTTGCAACCCTGAAGGAAGGCCAGCGTCATATCTACGCCAAGCGTGACTTCTACATTGACGAAGACACCTGGCAAGCAGCGGTCATCGACCATTACGACGGTCGCGGTCAACTGTGGCGCGTCGCCGAGGCCCACGCCGAGAACTACTACGACAAGCAAGTGCCGTGGTATGCCCTCGAAGCCTTGTATGACCTGCAATCGGGACGTTACCTGGCGCTGGGCATGAAGAACGAAGAGAAGTCGGCTTATGACTTCGGCTTCACTGCCACCACCAGCGACTTCACCCCGGCCGCCTTGCGTCAGGATGGTGTTCGCTAAGGTGAACTGAGTAGAGGCCGCACCCTCTGAAAACGCCCCGACTGGTTCGGGGCGTTTTTTTTGTTTGTAGACTTTTTGTAGCCATTTGTAGCAACTACCTTCATTCCCTATCCGTTTACGGCTAGTCTGCGGACATCTGCAACGCCGCCACCCGCAATTCAAACAAGAGCCGGCTATGACTGATTTGTCTACATCCCCAGGTTCTGCAAACATCGCCGTCGCGACACTCGACGGGCGCTTCTTCCGCCCGCCGTTGCCCGACGGCCATGTGCTGCGTCCACGTTTGTGCGAACGACTGAGTGCCGGGCTCGGCGGCAGGTTATTGCTGGTCAGCGCACCGGCAGGGTTCGGCAAGAGTTCGTTGGCGGTGGAGTTTTGTCAGGGGTTGCCGGCGCATTGGCAAAGTCTCTGGCTGGGGTTGAGCCCGCGCGACAGTGACCCGGGGCGTTTTCTCGAGCGCCTGCTGGAAGGTCTTCAGGACTATTTCCCGCATCTGGGCAGGCAATCCCTCGGGCTGTTGAAAATGCGCCAGCGCCATCAGCCGTTCGCGTTCGAAGAGTGGCTGGACGGCCTGCTTGACGAACTGGCCGTGCACCTGTCTACAGCGACGCCATTACTGCTGGTGCTGGATGATTACCATCTGGCCCAAGGGCCGGTGCTGGACCGCTGCCTGCAGTTTTTCCTCAATCATCTTCCCGATGGCTTGCTGGTGATGGTCACCAGTCGCCAACGTCCCGACTGGCATCTGGCGCGGCTGCGGCTGTCACGGCAACTACTTGAGTTGCATGAACAGGATCTGCGCCTGACCCACGACGAAGCCTTGAGCCTGCTTGATCGCCACAGCAGTTCCTTGCGTGGCGAAGCGCTGGAAAACCTGATCCAGCGCAGCGAAGGCTGGGTCGCGGGGTTGCGCTTCTGGCTGCTGGCCGCCTCCGAGGCAGGCACCGATGGCGCGCTGCCGCAATCGTTGCACGGTGGGGAAGGGCTGATCCGCGATTATCTGCTCGAAGAAGTCATCGATTGCCTGCCTGCCGAGGTCCAGTCGTTCCTCTACGACACGGCACCCCAGGAACGATTTTGCAGCGAACTGTGCGACGCCGTTCGCGACGCCCATGACAGCGGGGAGATCCTGCGCTTCCTGCTTGCCCACCAGGTGTTCCTGGTGCCACTGGACGAGCATGGCCATTGGTATCGTTACCACCACCTGTTTTCCGATCTGTTGCGCACACGGCCTGCTTCCCAGTCGATGGTGCCGGCCGCCAGCCTGCACTTGCGTGCCTGCCGCTGGTTCAATGCCCAGGGATTGCTCGATGAGGCCGTGGAGCAGGCCTTGCGTGCCGGTCACCTGGACGTCGCGGCGAACCTGGTGCAGAACCTCTCCGAAGAGCAACTGCTGGCCGAGCAGAACGTCGGCATGTTGCTGCGCTGGAAAATGGACTTGCCTGACAGCTTGCTGATCAGCACGCCGCGACTGATTGTGCTCTATAGCTGGGCGCTGGGGATGGCTTGCCAGCTGGATGCCGCCGAGGAACTGGCCAGCCATTTGAGCCGTTTCCTGCCTGCGCCGTCGGCCACCGCCCAGAAGTCCATGCTCGCTCAATGGCTGGCGTTGAGCGGCATCATTGCCCGTGGGCGCGGCAACCGCGAACTGACGCTGCAGTACTGCCGCGAAGCGTTGGACAGTCTTCCGTCCAAGCGTTACGGCCAGCGCCTGATGTGCCTCTCGACCCTGTCCAACCTGGCCATTGCCGACGGTGATTTGTGGCGGGCGCGGGGGCTGAACCGCGAATCGCTGGAGCTGGCGCAACGGGTCGGCAACCCGTTGTTCGAAGCGCTGGCGCACTACGACCGCGCCCGGGTTCTGCAAGCGCGCGGAGAAATCTGTCGGGCGCTGGAGGAGGTCCGTCAGGGGATGCAACGCCTGCAGAGCTTGTCTGCGCAGCGGCTGTATGCAGTTCGAGCCCGGCTGACCTTGTATGAAGGCTTTCTGCTGGCCCTGCGCATGCAGCCGCAGGCGGCGCGGCTGCGATTGCAGGCCGGTTTGAGCGAGGCGCGCGCCTGTCGTGACATCAGCGTGCTGATCGGCCATTGTGTGATTGCCAGGCTGGAAGGCAGCAGCGGCGAGTTCGCCAAAGCCTTTGCCGAACTTGCTGAAGCTGAACGGCTCATGCACATCTGGGACGTGCCACCCATCTACTACCTGGCCATGATCACCCTGGTCAAATGTGAACTCTGGCTGGTCCAGGGGCGCACCGATCTGGCCGAAGCCTGGCTGTCGCGCCTGGGGCAGACCTATAACGGCGAAAACGGGGCGGCACCACCGGAATTCCACCCGCAATTGCCGCTGCATATCGAATTGCAACAAGCCTTGCTCGACGTCATCCAGGGCCAACCGATGCTGGCCGAAGGGCGTTTGAATGCGCTGCTCGAACATGGCCAGYAAAGCGGCCGGCAGATGCTCAGTGCCATGGCGTTGACCCAGAAAGTGGCGTTATTGCTGGGCAGCGGAAGGGAGCCGGAAGCCCGCAAGGCACTGGCTCAGGCGCTGGATGCTGCTGGCGGAGGGGCGCTGCAACCCTTTGAGGGCCTGCTGGCCGAGCATCCGGACTGGTTGCGCGGGCAGCTTCAACAGTGTCCGCCAACCCCTGTTTCCCTGAGCCTCAGTGAAAAGCTGCCGGCATTGACTGCCCGCCCCGGACCGGAATCCTGCGCGGCTGCGGAGCAGCTCAGCACGCGGGAATTGGCGGTCCTGCGATTGATCGCCCAGGGCTGTTCGAACCAGGAAATCAGCGATCAGCTGTTTATTTCCTTACACACGGTCAAGACCCACGCCAGCCACATCAACAGCAAACTCGGGGTCGAGCGGCGCACGCAGGCCGTGGCGCGGGCCAAGGAATTGGGGGTGCTGGGTTAAGGATTTTTCACGTTACACATCGCGGCCATTGGCTGGATACTCAATTGTGCGAAAATCGCTCGTCCCCGTTTATCGAGCAGGCCCCGATGTCCCAGCAACCCACCCTCATCCGCGAAACCTTCCCCGTCGGTCCTTTGCAGTGCAACTGCACGATCATCGGCGATCCGGTGACGAAAAAGGCCATCGTCGTCGATCCGGGTGGCAATCATGAACTGATCCTGGCGCGTCTCGATGCCCTGGGGCTGAAAGTGGTCAGCATCATTCACACCCATGCGCACCTCGATCATTTCCTGGCTTCCGGTCAACTCAAGGAGAAAACCGGCGCGACGCTGCATCTGCACAAGGAAGACCAGTTTCTGTGGGACAACCTGGAAATGCAGTGCCAGATGTTCGGCGTTCCTTATACCCCGGTGCCGTCCCCGGATCGCTGGCTGGCCGATGATGAAGAACTGGCCTGCGGATGTGGCGTGGCGCTGCACACGCCGGGTCATACGCCAGGCTCCATGAGCTTCTGGTTTTCCGAGGCCAAGTTGCTGATTGCCGGTGATACGCTGTTTCGTCGCGGCGTCGGGCGCACGGATTTGTGGGGGGGCGACCAGGCCACCATCGTGCGTTCGATAAAGCAGCGTTTGTACACCCTCGACGAAGAGGCGACGGTGGTGACCGGGCATGGTCCGGATACCCGTCTGGGCGACGAAATGCGCGAGAACCCCTTTGTTCGGGGCTGATTTGTAACATTCGGAATTTTTACCCATTAACATGATCCAACGCCCGCAAAGGCTGATGCCTTGGCCCGTTGCACCACAGAATGCAAAAAAGTAGGAGCTTTACATGTTCACCACGCGTCGTTTGATTATTGTCGCTACGGCTGTGGCCGTTTTGTCCGGTTGCGCCTCGCCTAACCCTTACGGTGGTCAAGGCCAGGCCCAGGGCCAGGCGGATAGCGGCTCCGAAGGCATGAGCAAGACCGCGAAATACGGTGGCCTCGGCGCTCTGGCCGGTGCGCTGGCCGGTGCTGCGATCAACCACGATAACCGTGGCAAGGGTGCACTGATCGGTGCTGCGGTGGTCGGTGCTTCTGCCGCCGGCTACGGCTACTACGCCGATCAACAAGAGAAAAAGCTGCGCGCCAGCATGGCCAACACCGGTGTTGAAGTGCAGCGCCAGGGCGACCAGATCAAGCTGATCATGCCGGGCAACATCACGTTCGCTACCGATTCGGCGAATATTGCCCCAGGTTTCTATCAGCCGCTGAACAACCTGGCGGGCTCGCTGAAAGAGTTCAACCAGAACCAGATCGAGATCGTCGGCTATACCGACAGCACCGGCAGTCGCCAGCACAACATGGACCTGTCCCAACGTCGTGCCCAGAGCGTGGCAACCTACCTGACCTCGCAAGGTGTCAGCGGTGCCAACCTGAGCGCTCGCGGTGCCGGCCCGGATGGCCCGGTTGCCAGCAACGCTGACGTCAATGGCCGTGCGCAGAACCGCCGTGTCGAGGTTAACCTCAAGGCGATTCCGGGCCAGCAGTATGGTGCCCAGCAACAAGGTCAGGTTCAGCAGTACCCTTGATCGTCTGATTGAACCCCAGGCGTAAAAAGGCCCGCCCGATCCTCTACAGATCGGGCGGTTTTTTTTGTCGTCAGTTCCGGCCCCATCGTCGGAACGCCGCCTGGAGCAAGCTCGCTCCCACAGGGTTCTGGGTCGACCTCGGAAACTGTGGGAGCGGGCTTGCCCGCGAAGAGGCCAGTGTGGGCAGCAGAGATACAGGATCAGAAACAAAAAAGCCCCCGGACAATTACCTGTCCGGGGGCTTTTGCGTGCGGGCCTGCTTACTTCTTCAGGCCGTAATGCTCATCGAGCATGCCCGGCGCGTTCGGGGCTTTCGGTGCGTAGTCGCGAGGCGGTTCCTGATTGCGTGGCGGCGTCAGGCGCTCCCGTGGAGCCTGAGCTGCATCGGCGTGCAGGGAGGCCAGCAGGCGTTGGCGAGTCTGTTCGTCCAGGGCCAGGCGGTTGGCGCCCTCGGCGAGATGGTCCTGCACTTCCTGATAGCTCTGAGTCAGTTTCTTGACCAGTGTCGCGGTGCTGTTGAAGTGGGTCACCACCTCGTTCTGATAACTGTCGAAACGTTCCTGAATATCGTCCAGCTGACGCTGCGTGCGGCTCGGCGCGGCGTTCGGTGCAACGCGGGCGATCAGGAACCCAATGGCGACACCCACAACCAGGGCAAGAGTCGGTAACAACCAAACTAAGAGCGAGTGTTCCACGAGTCCTTCCTCTATAAACGGCTTTGCTTTACGTTAACGGCTCGAACCTGCGCTGTATACCGCGATTCACTCGCAATAGACAGCCACAGACAATTTGCTAGACGAGTCGACCCGATTCGAGGTCACGGAGTTCCTTCCTTGCTTATGCGTGAAACCCCTGTAGTGATTGATGGCCCTGTTGGCCAACTGGAAGCTCTTTATCTGGATAATGAGCAGCCTCGCGGCCTGGCACTGATCTGCCATCCGAATCCGGTGCAGGGCGGCACCATGCTCAACAAAGTGGTCTCGACCCTGCAGCGCACTGCGCGCGATGCAGGCTTGATCACCCTGCGCTTCAACTACCGTGGCGTCGGCGCCAGCGAAGGCTCCCACGACATGGGCACCGGTGAAGTCGATGATGCCCAGGCTGTCGCCGAATGGTTTCGCGCCAGACACCCGCAATTGCCGCTGACCCTGTTCGGTTTCTCCTTCGGCGGTTTTGTTGCCGCGAGTCTCGGCGGACGCCTTGAGGCCAAGGGTGAGCAGGTCGAGCACCTGTTCATGGTCGCGCCGGCAGTCATGCGTCTCGGCGCTCAGGACCCACTGCCACAGCAGGGCGAACTGACCCTGATCCAGCCGGAAACCGATGAAGTGATCGATC
>NZ_JBFUIC010000245.1:0-6615 GCF_056402075.1 Pseudomonas sp. P4_C3 | reverse complement strand
GAGAAAGAGACAGTTCGGCAGAAACTGGCGTTTCAATAACTAACTGGAGATCCTTCGGGAGTTCCATGATTATCTCCCTCAAAGGAATTATGCCATCGCCTAAATGAAGCCTTGACGTACGCGCCTCCAAAGCAAGCATCTCTACTGATGGAGAAATATTCGAGCAGTCACTCAGCTGCGCATATGCGATTCGGTCGACAGGTATCTTTTTGATGTCCGAGGGTGTTCCACTTCCACGAAAGAAATGTAGTACATCTAAAATCAATCCAGCATTTGAGGGATTGACCGCCTCAATCATATACAACGCTTCCTGCCATGTTTTTATATCACGGTAAAGCATAAACTCCACACCCACTGTCAATCCAAATTTGGCAGCTTCATTACATAGGCGCCCAAAAAGGTCAACTCGCTGCTCGTCTGAAAGAAACTTAGCAGTAGCGCTAAGCTCTGTTCCAATCGACGAAATATGGGTGGCACCAAGTTCCGCCCCCAATTCCAGCGCAGGCTTGAATTTCTCGAGATTAGTTTCCGGCGAAAGAACGAACGCCTCAATGTCAAACACACCAATTCCTGTATCACGAAGAGCTTGTTTGATATCGCTAATTACTTGCGGCCTGCCCAGGACTTCGTATTGAAGAGGCTGGGTGGTGGCGGTCATCAGAAGCAAACCAACTTTCCCGAATCCGGCGTCTGCAGCTGTATGAATTAGTTCAGGCTGGGGAGTTCGGCCTATTGTTAGGTTGGCCAATGACATACTGCGAGTATCAGAATTACCACTCATAAAGGACTACCTCTTGATTCAAAATAAAGCGTTATTTCTCTGTGATACATTTTTTAGCTGTGGGAGGAGATAGCGCGTTAGAAAATGATGACGCGTGGCACTTCGCCCATTAACGCTAGGCAAGCCTCTACCGTCTATCGTCAGTTGCAGCTCCCGACGCCCAGCCTTTTGCTTACCAAGCAAAAGGCTGGGCGATTATCGAACGCAATATGGAATAACCTTCCTGCACTACTGGAATACTATTCCACTTTCTCCCTGGCTGTGCCACTATAAGCTCAACGGGTGACCGAAACAAATCAAAAACATCGATGCCCTCTGTCGCCCGCCTACATCTGGCTGTGTCATATCAACCGGAACTAATAACAATTAAATTGGAGCAGAGGATGACAACCAACCTTGACGTGCAGAGTTCGTCCCGATCGCCGCATACTGCCGCTCTTCCAACGCCTAAATCACCTGCAGATGCGCGTCGCGCTTCGCTCGCCGGCACTGTGGGAGCTATTGTCGACTGGTACGACTTCTTCCTCTATGGGACCGCTGCCGCTACTGTGTTCGCCCCCTTGTTCTTCCCTTCTGATGAGCCCACGACTGGCCTTCTAGTTTCGCTCAGCACCTTTGCCGTTGGTTTCCTTTTTCGTCCACTGGGGGGGGCCGTATTCGGGCACTTCGGTGACAAGATGGGGCGGCGGACAATGCTCATGCTCACTGTGCTGATCATGGGRCTGGCCAGCGCGCTAATCGGCGCCCTACCAACTTACGAGACGGCGGGTATATGGGCGCCGATCATGCTGGTGGCACTGCGTGCAATTCAAGGCTTCGCTGTGGGAGGAGAATGGGGAGGAGCAGCCTTGATGGCCGTTGAAAGCGCGCCCAAGGAACGCCGAAATTTTCTATCTGCCGGTGTACAGACTGGATCCTTCATCGGTCTGTTAATTGGTACCGCCGTCTTTTTCCTTTGTAAGAAGCTGACGACACCCGAGCAATTCCTGGAGTGGGGCTGGCGGATACCTTTCCTGCTCAGTATTTCTCTTGCATTGTTCGCACTCTGGATACGTCGCTCCGTTCCAGAGTCTGAAAAATTCCAAGAAGTTAAAGAGCATCAGACAGAAGTAGCTGCCCCACTAAGCATCGTGCTCAAAACGAGACCCCTGCAAGTTCTTGCGGTCATCGGTATGCGATTACTCGATCAAAGCACCTATTATCTGGCCTTCACTTTTTCCTTGGCCTACGTCACTAATTACACGACAGCTTCACCTGACAGCGTGATGGTGGCATCAATGATCTCGATGACGCTCGCGATGATTACCCTACCAACGTTTGCGAAACTAGCGGACCACTTTGGAATTCGATGGTTCTACATAATTGCCTCCATAGTCGGCGCGATTACGGCCATCCCATTTTTTCACGCCTTACAAACTGGTTCGATACCGCTAATAGCACTTGGCTTTTTTTTCTTAATCAATATTTGCCATAATATGGCAACAGCGGTCCAGCCTGTATGGTTTTCGGGCTTATTTGATACAAAAGTTCGTTATAGCGGAGCGGGCTTTGGATATGCCCTCGCCGGTGCAACCGGTGGATTTATGCCATTGATAGCAACATTGTTAATCAATCATGCGAATGGTTCGTATCTTCCTGTTGCGCTGTTACTCGGTGGTCTTTGCCTAGCCGGCGGGTTGACCAGCCTCTGGTCATACCGCTGGGTCAACTTGCACGACTGAGACCTTTACGGATGATTCAAGGCGCAGACGCTCGGCAGTTGAAATTACATTATTAGCCACCTTGTCTACCGCAACGTTGCGCAGCGTCTACGACGACGAAATACCGGCGTAGCCACCATTGAAGCAAGACGGTGGCTATACCGTCCTTAAAATACGATCAATACACCCGACGCGGATATCGAGGGAGAAGAAAATGAGTACGACAGATGTAGTCCAGACAGCACTGATTACAGGCGGCGCTCGAGGGCTTGGCCTAGGTATCGCACGGCGGTTAGCCGCAGACGGCAAGAAGATCATCCTTTGGGATATCAACTTCAACGATTTTGATGTTGCTCAAGCAGGTTTTACTCCGATTTTAAATCAATGCGTCGACGTTTCAGATCCAAATGCAGTTCAAACAGCATTTGGTGAAGCACTTGCAGTCACTGGAAAAATCGAAATTTTAGTGAACAATGCGGGGATCAACGGAGTTATTAGCCCGACTTGGGAATACCCTATTGACGAATGGCAGAGAGTGCTAAACATCAATCTCACAGGAATTTTTAACACCTGCCGCGCAGCGATTCCGCAAATGCGGGCGAATGGATATGGTCGCATTGTCAACGTAGCCTCTATCGCTGGCAAAGAAGGCAATCCTGGTAGTAGTGCGTACGCTGCAGCAAAAGGGGGGGTCATTGCCTACACGAAGTCCATCGCAAAGGAGTTAGCCGACTCAGGAGTTTTGGCGAACTGTATCGCTCCGACAATGGCCGAAACCGACCTCCTAAAACAAGTTACACCTGAGTTCATCGCAACCATCAAGGCCAAGATTCCGATGGGCCGCTTTGTAAAGATCGAAGAAGTCGCCGCGATGGTTGCGTGGATTGCAAGTTCCGAGTGTAGTTTTACGACTGGCTTTACATTCGACCTCTCGGGTGGACGTGCAACTTATTGACTCAGCGAGTGCCCTTCACTCAGTTCTGTACTTTTGCACATAGTACCTTCGCATTTGCTGACTGATGCTATTCAGTCAGTAATGCTGTTTTTCGCTCCCCCCTAGTCTTATCCAACTTACGTACACGCTGCTGGTAAGGTCTCTGACTCAAATGAACAAGTGAGGCAAGTTTTTTGTAAGTGATGCGCACGTTGTGACGCAGCACATCAATAATTGCCTCGTCGATACGCCCCAACGGCTCGAAAGTCCTGAGGGTATGTCTTCCGTTACTCATATAGAAGGTTTTTCACTTCAATCCATTGGACAGAAATTGCTGCAGACGCTCGCTTCGGGGGTTGCCCAGAATTTCTGCCCCCCCTGCTCCGCGACCAGCCCTGATGAAGAAACAGCAGTTGGTTCGAGACCTTGCGGGCAAAACCCATTTCATGGGTCACCATGATCATGGTCCGACCTTCTTCTGCAAGCCGTTGGATGACTTTCTGCACTTCTCCCACACCTCAGGGTCCAGCGCCGATGTAGGCGAATCTGGGTGTCGGAATTACCCTCCTCCCCCGCATATTCTGCGACACACTTGACGCTAACAGCTTCACGATCGCAGGAATCCGATCACCATCGCTGACCTGGAAAGTATCACTCGCATGGTGAAGGCAAGGCGAACTTTCTTTCGCGGCTAAGGCGTGGCTGGAGTTAGGCCGCAACATACTTGCATCGCCAGGTAAATAGCTCGAGGGTTCGAGCAATCACTCGGCCTAGCTGGTCGCAGCAAACGTTGTTAGATGAAAGTCGCGTGCCTGGCTCGACTCTTGCCAAACTCACAAAGGAGCCATAGAGATCGCCCAGCCACGGATGGGTTTTCTATCACCGAGCCAGCGAATGTACTAGGTTGAGACAGGAGTCGGCGGCTTTCACATATGCTGAGGCAGGAGTAAACCTGCCCCAGCATAAACGACTACTTGATCACTACCGGATTGACCGGTGATCCGGCAGCGCGATGTACTTTCAGCGGGGCTGCCACATAAAGGAAAGTATACTGCCTGTCTTTCGCGCAACTTTCAGCTAGCTTTTCCAGGTCGCAGATCTCCGTAAAGGCGATACCAAGATTACGCATCAAAGCGCAGTGTAGCGGCAGAGCCACACCTGATACTGGGTCTGTCGTGACCTCATTGGCGATGGTATCGGTGACAAGGTTTGGAATTTCCTTGTCATGGAACCATCGAACAAGCTCCTCCGAATATGTAAGCCCTGGCTCGCAGAATCCGTCGTAAAACGCCTCGCCCTGCTCATAGAAAGCTTGAAGGAAGTTAGTCCTGATAATCAGGATATCGTGGGGCTCGATCGTATGGCCCTGAGCCTCTGCGCACGCCATAAGATCCATGTGAGTGAATGTCTCACCTTTATCCAGCATGCGCTTGCCACGATGCCGTGCCATATCCAGTAATACGCCGCGCCCGACCACTCCTCGCTCGCCGATAGGTGCGACACTGGCCTTGTCGAGGCCACCCACAGTTGTTCGCGCGTCGTAGCCGTTCCATATTTTCCCGCCGTACCAGAGGTGGCCAAGCGCATCATATTGCGTGGAGCCTTGCAGGAACGCGTCGATCTTGTCATCAGCGTAGTGCAACCCGCCGGGATAACATGGGCCATGATCATTGTCCCAGCTTGACTCATCGAGAACCATAGTACGTTCCGCCGGGGTACGGCCTGGCCAAACCGGATCGCCTGCGGGATCACCGATCATACGCTGTAAAGTAAATACGCTTCCCGTCTTAATATGCGCAACCCCGCGCATGACTTCTTGCGCGGTCAGGTAATTCAGAGAGCCAACTTCGTCTTCCGCTCCCCACTTGCCCCAGTTAGAAGGAGCGTCCTTCAAAAAATCATCCATCTTAGGAACTGCAGTAGTCATGATGTTTTCCTTTTCAGTCACGGTGGTTATTGAAGCGCACGACTAATGCGCCTTGCGTCCTTACCGCTCAAGACATACAAAACATTGAAATGAAAGTGCTCGCTTAATGACAAACGAGCGGCGGCTACAAAAGTCTGTAGCCGCTGGCGTAGCGTGCGATCTGTTTAGCGGTGTTAAAGCGCCGAGAAGGGGTAGCTGATAATCAGACGGTTCTCGTCGAACTCCAAGCTGCTGTAATCGCGACGCAGGGTGCTGTTGCGCCATTTCAGCGACAGGTTTTTCAGGCTGCCACTCTGGATCACATAGGCCAACTCACTCTCCCGGCCCCACTCCTTGCCGTCACTCACAGTCGCGGTGTGCACGTCTTCACCGCTGATGTAGCGGTTCATCAGGGTCAACCCGGGAATGCCCACACCAACGAAGTTGAAGTCATGACGCAACTGCCAGGACCGCTCCTTGGCATTGTCGTAACTGGAGTTGTAGCTGTCGTTGGCCAGGGTGCCGCCGCTGGTGCCATTGACGCGCATCCAGGCGTTGTCGCCGCTGACCTTCTGCAAGCCCAGGTAAAAGGTGCTGCTGCCATACTTGGCCGAGAACAGGGCGGAGGCGGTTTTGTTGTCCAGCTCCCCTGCCCGCTCGCTGCCGCTTTCCTTGCCGATGAAGTAGCCAAGATTGGCGCCCAATACCCAGCTACCCACTGTTTGGCTGTGCACCAGGTTGATGAACTGCTGGTTGTAGATGTCCTTGAGCTCGGCATTCCACAGGCCAATCATGGTTTGCTTGCTGTTGAAGCTGTACTCGCCCCCGGCAAAGTTGAAGCGATCGGAGGTAACCCCGCCCCTCCCGGTCATCGACATATCGTCCATGCTCGCGTCGTTGCGTGGACTGTTGCCGCGGAACTGCCCGCCGTACAGGGTCAAACCGTCGATATCCTGGGAAGTCACCTGGCCACCCCGGAAGGTTTGCGGCAGGGCGCGGCCGTCATCGGAACGCAGGATCGGCAGTACCGGCATCCATTCGCCGACCTTCAGTTCAGTTTTTGCCAGCCGAGCCTTCAACGCCACGCCCAGTCGCCCGAAATCATCGGCTGGACGGCCATCGTCATGCACTGGCAGCAACTGGGTGTTGGCGGTACCGCGACCACCATCGAGTTTGAGCGCATACAGCCCCAGCACGTCCACACCAAAACCCACGGTGCCCTGGGTGAAGCCGGACTTGGCGTCGAGGATAAAACTCTGAGTCCACTCCTCGGCCTTGCTCTGCGGGTAAGCCG
>NZ_JBFUIC010000244.1:0-6671 GCF_056402075.1 Pseudomonas sp. P4_C3 | reverse complement strand
GTCGATATTGATGCTGACTGACACTCCGCCATCGCGAGCAAGCTCGCTCCCACAGGTCTTTCCCACAGGTCTTTTTGGCCTTAAGTCTTGCTGCAAGGCTGGTCAAGCACCCAAGACTCCCTATAATCGCGCCGTTTTCGTCTACCCTCACGAAGCGTCGTGCAGCAATCAGCTTGTGCGGGGCGCATCGACATTTTTCCGCTATTGAACCGGAGAACTTCCATGCTCAAACGTACCCTGGCAACGGCCATTGGCCTGACCTTGTCCCTTTCCACGCTGCTGGCACAGGCTGCCGAGACCCTCAAGGTCAGCGCCATTCCCGACGAAGCCCCCACCGAACTGCTGCGCAAGTTCAAGCCCCTGGGCGAGTATCTGGAGAAGCAACTGGGCATGAAGGTCGAGTTCGTACCGGTGTCCGACTACCCGGCGGTGGTCGAGGCGCTGGCCACAGACCGTATCGACATGGCCTGGCTGGGCGGCTTCACCTTCGTGCAGGCGCGACTGAAAACCGGCAATGCCATTCCACTGGTACAGCGTGAGCAGGATGCGCAGTTCACCAGCAAATTCATCAGCGCCGACCCGGCCGTCAAGTCGCTGGCCGACCTCAAGGGCAAATCCTTTGCCTTCGGCTCGGTCTCGTCGACGTCAGGCAGTTTGATGCCGCGCTATTTCATGCTGCAGGACGGCATCAAGCCGGAAACCTACTTCAGCCGTGTCGGCTACTCCGGCGCCCACGACGCCACCGTCGCCTGGGTCCAGGCGGGCAAAGTGGACGCCGGCGTGCTCAACGCCAGCGTCTGGGCAAAACTGGTCGCGGCCGGCAAGGTCGATACCGATAAGGTCAAGGTCTTCGCCACCACGCCGGCCTACTTCGACTACAACTGGACCGTGCGCGGCACCCTCGACCCGGCCCTCGCCAACAAAATCAAGGTGGCCTTCCTCGCGCTCGACCCGGCCAACCCGGAGCAAAAAGCGATTCTGGATCTGCAAGCCGCCAGCCGCTTCATCGAGACCAAGCCTGAGAACTACAAGGGCATCGAGGAAGCCGCGCGCGCTGCCGACCTGCTGAAATGACCTTGCATCTGAACCGGGTCAGCCTCACCCACGGCAATGGCGTGCGTGCGCTGCATGAGGTCGACCTGCAGATCAGTGCCGGTGAGCAAGTCGCAATCATCGGCCCGTCCGGTGCCGGCAAGTCGAGCCTGCTCAACGTGCTGGCCACCGCCCTGCGCCCGGACAACGGCGCGGTCGAGGTACTCGGCGAGCACGCCTGGCAGCTTGGCGCCCATCGGCGTCAGCAGCTGCGGGCGCGCATCGGCCTGGTGCATCAGGCACCACCGCTGCCACCGCGGCAGCGAGTGGTCACGGCGGTGCTGGCCGGAAAGCTGGGGCAATGGGGTTTTGCCAAAAGCTTGTTGAGCCTGCTGCATCCGGTGGATGTTCCGGGCGCGCGGGCGGCACTGGTCAAGCTGGACCTGGGTGACAAGCTGTTCGCCCAGTGCCAGCAATTGTCCGGAGGCCAGTTGCAGCGCGTGGGCATTGCCCGGGTGCTGTACCAGGCGCCCGAAGTGCTGCTGGCCGATGAGCCGGTGTCGGCGATGGACCCGGTACTGGCCGGGCACACCCTGTCGATCCTCTGTCGCCACGCCCGGGAGCACAACGTGACGCTGGTCGCCAGCCTGCATGCGGTGGAACTGGCCCTGACGCACTTTTCACGCATCATCGGTTTGCGCGACGGCCAGGTCCTGTTCGATCTTCCCGCCAGCAACGTCGACCACGATTTGCTCGACAAGCTCTACGCCAACGAACAACTGCTATCGCCGCCCGTTCCGGTGGCGCCCTTGAGCCTGCAGATTCCCCGATGCTGACGCGCGATACACGAGACCCGGCCACCCTGCCCCGCCTGCTGCTCAGTCTGTTGGCACTTGCTCTGCTGTGGCCCGGCATTCATTTCAGCGAATTGGACCTGGGTGTACTGCTCAAGGCCGACAGCCAGAGTGAGATGGGCCGGTTTGTCTCAGCCTTCTGGCCACCTGCCCATGGCGAAGAGTTCCTTCAGCTGCTGTGGCAAGCCACGTTGCAGACACTGGCCATCGCCACCGCCGGCATGGCCTTGGCCTTGCTGTTGGCCGTGCCTGCCAGCTTGTTGGCCAGCCGGGCGCTGTCGTTGTCCGCCGCCTCTCGCAGCGGTCGCCCGAGCGCCTTGGGCCGGCTGCTGCGCTGGCCGGTGCGCGGATTGCTGATCTTCCTGCGCAGCGTGCCGGAAATCGTCTGGGCCTTGCTGTTCGTGCGCGCCGTCGGCCTTGGCCCGACGGCCGGGGTGCTGGCGATTGCCATCACCTACAGCGGCATGCTGGGCAAGGTCTACGCGGAAATTTTCGAGTCGGTCGACCAGCGTCCCGCACACTCACTGCTGCAAGCCGGCAGTGGCCGGTTGGCGGCGTTCTGCTATGGCATCCTGCCCAACGTCGCGGCGGAGTTGCTGTCGTACACGGTGTATCGCTGGGAATGCGCGATCCGCGCGTCGGTGGTGATGGGCTTCGTCGGTGCCGGCGGGCTGGGCCAGCAGATCGATTTGTCGTTGCGCATGTTCGCCGGCGGTGAAGTGGCGAGCATGTTGCTGACCTTTTTCGTCCTGGTGCTGTTCGCCGACCAGATCAGCCGCCTGTTGCGCTGGAGGTTCGCATGAATCGCCTGATCAACCTGCTGCTGATCCTGTGCATTGGCGCAGCGGTCGTCGCTTCGTTCAGCTATCTGGGCATCGATCTSGGTGAACTGACGGGCAGCGCTAACCTTGCGCAGATGGGCGCCTACGTGCTGCGTTTTCTCAGCCCGGACCTGAGCGCCGGCCATCTGCAAGCCATCGGCCGTGGCGCCGTGGAAACCATGGCGATGTCTGCCCTTGGCACCCTGCTCGCGGCGGTATTCGGCCTGGTGCTGGCACTGCCGGCGGCCGGGCGTTTCGGTTGGCCGTTGCAGAGTGCGTCGCGCCTTGTGCTTAACGCCCTGCGCGCCATTCCCGAACTGGTGTGGGCCGCGTTGATGGTGCTGGCAGCCGGACTCGGCCCCAACGCTGGCACCCTGGCACTGGCCATGCACACCACCGGGGTGCTGGGTCGATTGTTCGCCGAAGCACTGGAAAACACCCCGCCGCAACCGGCCGAAGCCATCCGCTTGCAAGGCGGCAACGTGGTCTGGGCCTTCTGTTACGGCACCCTGCCCAACCTGTTTCCACAACTGCTGGCGTACATCCTGTACCGCTGGGAAAACAACATCCGTATGGCCAGCGTGCTCGGTTTTGTCGGTGCCGGCGGTTTGGGGCAGATGCTCTATGTCAGCCTCAGCCTGTTCCAGGAGGCCCAGGCCAGTACGGTGATCCTGGCGATGTTGCTGCTGGTGTTTGCCGTCGACGGGCTGAGCAGCTGGAGTCGCCAGCGCTGGGTCAAGGCTTGATGGGGAATTGCATGGATTTGCTCAGCTGATTGCATTGGAGCTGAGCAACCATTTGTATGGAGTTGACTGCCGCGTTTTATGGCTATGACCGGCAGAAAACGCCCCATTGCGGGCACTCAGAATGATGCAAAGAGACGATTAACCGTTGTGCGAACCAGAACGATCCAGGGGGAAGTTAAAGGCGACGTAGAAATGATCTGACAATCGATTTCGTAGTATCGCTTGTGTCTGAGTCATGAAACGTGTTCAGAGAATGCCAAATGCACTCGATGATCTCGTTTTGAGGCGTAGCGTTTTCGGCATCCGGGACAGAGGCTTCAAAAACATGATGGCGTGTGTTGCCTGCATCGAACTCAAAAATGTACAGGAGCTGATCAACATTTAGCCCGGTTTCTTCTTGGAGTTCTCGAGCAGCAGCTCCAGCGATAGCTTCGCCAGTTTCTACTTTGCCACCAGGCAAAGCCCATTTTGACTTCGGTTTGCGAACGAGCAAGATATGCCTATCTCTCTCGCATATGACTGTAGCTCTGACTTTCATCTTTTGACCCGGAAGGCATGTCATTAAATTGTAATAAAAATGTCATCTTCAAGGCGCGTTTATCGACGAACGCAGAGTTTAGAGCCAGCCAAACTCAAAAAAGTGCCAGGTGCGGCGGTCACTGGTGAGGGGATAACCCATGAGTAACCCCAACCCGAAACGCCAAGGGCCTGCGATCATGCAGGCCCAGTCAGCTTGGGTACACCGCGATGGGTAACCGCTGTGGTAACCCGACAGCGGCATTCTGCTTGGAGCCAGTATCTACGCGGCCTGTAGGCATTCAGTGCGCGATCTGTCAAGCGGCACTCGCCTCATTGGCAGGATTCAAATAGCAGGCCATCTCCCGTTCGACAACGTCGATCTCATTTAGCCCCCAGTTTGTCAGGGGCGCGGAAGGTTTGCCGGTCGACGCAAAACTCGCCGCCAGCAGACGGGTCATCAGCRTCTTTGCCAAGTCCAGTTGCTCCTGAAGCTCCTGAACCGCGCGATCAGCCTTGTCCAGGCGCTGTTGCAGGGCATCGCGMCCGGCAGTGATCTGTCCGATACTGGCCATCGTTTCATGTGGGTCRACCATCACTGCCGCTTTTTCTTCCAAAGATTTGTCACTCATCAATGTGCTCGATCGCTCAGGTTCAAGGTCAGGCGCSYGCRGGCCYTGCCTCACTGATATCGGCACGAGAGTTTATTCCTATAGTTTTCTATCGCACTGCTGCGCAAGGCGCCGACCAACGGCAGCGTAACCCATCAGCGAACCCARCCTGGTTGCGAACAAGCATCTCAGCTGGCACTGGGTTAAGTGCTCCTATCTATAAACGTCCGTTCCTGGCCGATTCTGTCGGTCGAGATCGGCAGCTATGGGTTGATCAGGGCTGATCGCAATAAGGACTGTTGAGTGCTCTGTAGGTGTTGCGCCTGGCACAGAGCGACCAAGGCGGACGTTCACGGGGACAGCGCTCTGACCGCAGGCAACGGCCGTACTATAATTAATTTCTGTCAATGTTTGCGTGGCGAGCGCTCCTAAACGACTCAGGTATCCATAGCTTTCACCTGACAGGCAGAGGGCTGCACAGCAAATGGGATGGACAGTACGTCTGATTACGCGAGAGAGGGTTCAGCCATGAAAATTCACTCCTTCCAGCATTACTCTCATGGTCTGGAGATGGCCGTTCACGATGCATGGATTACCGCCAAGGTGAAGTCGGCCCTGGCATTTTCCGATCCGACCCTTAGCCTGCATATCAATGTCAAAACCCATGCGGGCATAGTGGGGTTAAGCGGCCGCGTCAACACTCATAGACAGTGTGAGCAGGCCATTGGTCTGGCCCGTTCGGTTCATGGTGTCGCCGAAGTCGATGCCAGCGACTTGCAGACCCATGTGTTCACGCCAGGGAGTTTTCCAGAAGCGCCCAACGCCGAAGAGAGCACTGAGCGCCGGCCACAATCGTCAACAAAGATGGACGACAAATGATAATGGCAACTTTGCAGGCGCCGCGCTCCCAGTCGGGAACCGAGGGCGGAGGGAAGCTGAATGACTGTGTGCCCCAGAGTGAATCGCACATGGTTTCGTGGACATTTCCGACTGGCTGCTTATGGCTGTTCTTTGCCGGTCATGGTTACAAAGCCTGCTGGTTAAATCCGATGCAACCGGTGGTCAAGTCAGTGCAATTTCGCGCCTGACGACCAAACCAGTACTGCCCACGCCAAAAACCCTTCCTGCGCGTCAACGCAGGAAGGGTTTTTTCGTAGCAGCCGATCAGTCTTTAGCCTGGCTCAACTTGGTGTAGAGCTCGGTCGGTACTTTCTTGCCGTTGGAGGTGAACTGGTTGGTGCGGTACTTGTACACCTCACCCTCGGACAGGAAACCGTCGCCGTTGGCGTCTATCGCCTTGAATTCCTCAGCGCCCTTGGGTGCCACTGCCAGAAGCTCCTTGAGCGACACGCGGCCGTCATGATCTGCGTCGGTTCTTGCAAAAGAAGCATCGCCGCACTTGCCCTCTCYGCATTTACCTTCGGCCTGTGTCTTTTGCGCGCTGGCTTCACTGGCACCGCACTTGCCTTCGCCACACTTGCCTTCGCTGGTCTTTTCCGCGGAGGCCAGTTGATAGCCCTGAGGCAAGGCTTCGGCGGACAACGCGGTGGAAGCGAAGTTGATACCGCCGACCAGTGCAACAGCGATCAGGCCAATGCGGGTTTTGTTCGACTGGATACGAGACATGTTGATACTCCGGATCATTTGCGCGGTTGGACCGTTATTGGTCGTACCACAAGGGTTGATAAACCTGGTTGCGAGGTGCGTTGTGCATCTCGCTTTGGCAGGTCTATTTGGCCCCGGTGGTGTATCCCGGCTGTATCCGTAAAGCGCTGGTTTTGTATGGCTGTATGCGGATGCCGCGCCCTGATACACAGCGATACACGAAAGCCGGTATTCAGTTGATCAGACTGCTTGTGTACGAAGGGGGCAACCGCCCGACATCGCCCAGGAGTGCTTGTTTAAAAAGGTTGTAGGTTATTTCCGATGGGCTACAAGACCTTGCGTCGTTGCCTACGGTTACGCCAGAATCCGCCGGCTTGTGCGTTTAGGGCGCGGGTTCTATCGTTCGCGTGTCGCTGTCTTTTCAGCGGCCGGGTCTGGAAACCCCGAAATGAAAATGGCGCAAGTGCGCCCTTCATAACCTATGCT
>NZ_JBFUIC010000243.1:0-6677 GCF_056402075.1 Pseudomonas sp. P4_C3 | reverse complement strand
GACCGACGATATYCGYGCCGARGTCTATGGCCCGCATGTCACCAACGARGAYCTGGCYGCCTGGKCCAATGGCAACGACATCAGCGCTGATCGAGCGGCTGAAGCCGTATCACACATGGGCCTGGAAGAGTCGACCAGCAGCATCGTTTCCAAACTGCCGCCGGCCCCCGCACCGGGTTTTGGCCTGATCGTCAGCCTGATCCTGTTGCCCATCATTCTGATTTTGCTGGGGACTCTGTCCACCTCGTTGCTGCCTGCCGAATCGGTCCTGCGCGGCATCATGACCGTGCTCGGCGCACCGCTGGTGGCGTTGTTGATCGACACCTTGCTGTGTGCCTGGCTGCTGGGTTCGCGTCGGGGCTGGAGCCGCAATCAGGTGTCCGACGTGATCGGTTCGGCCTTGCCTGGTGTCGCCATGGTGATTCTGATTGCCGGTGCCGGCGGTGTGTTCGGCAAGGTACTGGTGGACACCGGAATCGGTGCCGTGGTCTCCGACATGCTGCGCACCACCGGTCTGCCGGTGCTGGCCCTGGGCTTTCTGCTGACCATGCTGTTGCGCGCGGTGCAGGGTTCGACCACGGTGGCGCTGGTGACCACTGCCGGCATCATCAGCCCGCTGATTGCGACCCTCGATCTCACCCCGAACCACATGGCCCTGCTGTGCCTGGCCATGGGCGGTGGCGGGTTGGCCATGTCCCATATCAATGACGCCGGTTACTGGATCTTCACCAAGCTGTCAGGCCTGAACGTGGCCGACGGTCTGCGCACCTGGACGGTGATGACCACCTTGCTCGGCACCTTGGGTTTCTGTATTACCCTGCTGATCTGGCCCTTTGTCTAACCCTTTATCTCAGGAGCTACCATGCCTCGTTTTGCAGCCAACCTCAGCATGCTCTACCCGGAACATGAGTTTCTGGATCGCTTCGCCGCCGCTGCCTCTGACGGTTTCGAAGCGGTGGAGTATCTGTTTCCCTACGACTACAGCGCTGAAGAACTCAAGCAACGCTTGAGCGACAACGGCCTGGTGCAGGCACTGTTCAACGCGCCACCCGGTGATTGGGCTGCGGGGGAGCGGGGCACGGTGTCGTTGCCCGGTCGGGAGGGTGAATTTCGTAGCGGGTTTGATCGCGCCCTGGAATACGCCGGTGTGCTGGGCAATTCACGCATCCATGTGATGGCCGGGCTGTTACCGTCGCAAAACGATCGCCCACGGCATCACGGCGTGTACCTGGAAAACCTCGCCTACGCCACCGCCCAGGCGGCCAAGGCAGGCGTCACCGTATTGCTCGAACCGATCAATACACGAGACATGCCAGGCTTTTTCCTCAACCGCCAGGACCAGGCCCAGGCCATCTGCAAGGAAGTGGGCGCCAGTAACCTGAAGGTTCAGTTCGACTGCTACCACTGCCAAATCGTCGAGGGTGACCTGGCGACCAAACTGCGTCGCGACTTCGACGGTATCGGCCACATCCAGATCGCCGGCGTGCCGGATCGGCATGAACCGGACCTGGGGGAAGTCAATTATCCTTATCTGTTCGAGCTGATCGACCAGTTGGGTTATGACGGCTGGGTAGGGTGCGAGTATCGGCCACGAGGCAATACGTCTGCCGGCTTGCAGTGGTTGCGCGACTGGAAAGCGCGTTAAGCACTATAGAGGAGGGCGGCGACGGGCTCCGCTGGATGCAGGAGCCCGTCGTTTCACGCCGGTGTATTGTCAGCCGGCAGCAACAGTTCGACACCCTGCTTGCGGATGCCATCGGCCGCGGCAGGGGTCAATGCGTCGTCGCTGAGGATGATGTCGAACTGCTCGAGCCCGGCAATCCTGTACATACTGAAGGTGCCGTATTTCGAACTGCTGGCCACCAGCACCACTTGCGCAGCCGATTGCATCGCGGCTTGTTTGACCTCAACCTTCAGCGCCGAAGGCGTGGTGAGGCCGCGACGCAAATCCCATGAACTGGTCGATATGAACGCGATATCGGTGACCACCTGACGCAAGGTGGCAACCGCCAGACCGCCCACGCACGATTGATTGGAGTGATCCAGTTGCCCGCCGGTATGAATCACCGTGACATGGGGCGCGTCGATCAGTGCCTGGACAATGCCGAAGTCGTTCGTCACCACGGCCATGCCGGACAGCGCCTTGATGTAGGGGACAATTTCCAGCGTGCTGGTTCCCGCATCCAGGTAAACCGTCATGTCGGCATGCAATAGCCGGGCGGCGAGCCTGGCCATGGCCTGCTTCTGCGGCAACTCGACCACCGCCTTGATCTGATGGCTGGGCTCACTGTGCAGCTGGCTGGCGATCCGCACCCCACCCGTTACCGAGTAAGCACGACCTTCCTGCTCCAGCAATGCAATGTCGCGGCGTATGGTCATGTGCGAACAGTCGAACATTTCCATCAATTGATGAACGCTCAGCACCTGATGCTTGCGCAACTGTCGCAGCATCAATTCACGGCGCTGTTCAGGGATCATCGGTGCGCCGCTTTCGGCGGCGATGTCCTTTTGACTAGGCATTCGGGCTCCAGAATGAAGAAATCCGCAGACAAGGAGGGCGGGCAATCATAGTAGCGAATCTGCAGCTGGATCAGTAGCGGGATGAGATCTCGAGCCCATTCTTCTTTCGCTCAATCGGACTGGGTCTGGAGGATATCGCCATTGCCAATGAGCTTTATCAGTTGCATATGAAGAACAACTGAGTAGAGGTTCAGAAGTCGTTCTGCCTATTTCAGCGTAATAATAAGCCGGGGGATGGAAACATCCCCCGGCTTATATTCGGGAGGGTGCCATGGCAGCTGTTACCGATACGCTTAAGCTGTTTCTCTGCGGCGACGTCATGACTGCCCGCGGCATCGACGCACTACTGCCGCATCCTGGCGATCCGCGGCTTTACGAAGCTTACGTCAAGAATGCCGGCGATTACGTCCGGCTGGCAGAACGAGTCAATGGTTCGATTCCCCGCCCAGTCGATTTCACCTATGTCTGGGGCGCTGCGCTGGATGAGTTCGAACTTCGCCAGCCACACGCACGCATCATCAATCTGGAAACTGCGGTGTCCCGCCGCGGACGACCGGAGCCAAAGGGCATCAATTACCGCATGAGCCCGGAGAACTTCCCGGTCATTAGCGCAGCCGGCATCGACTGCTGCGTGCTGGCCAACAACCATGTGCTGGACTGGGGGGCTGCCGGCCTGGCCGATACGCTGGATACTCTGGCGAGCAATGGTATGTGCAGCGCCGGCGCCGGGCACAACCGGCAATCTGCCGAAGCGCCCGCCGTGTTGCTGCTGCCTGGCGGGCGGCGCTTGCTGGTGTTTGGCCTCGGCGCACCCGACAGCGGCATAACGTCGGACTGGGCCGCCACGGATAAGCGCGCGGGCGTCGCGCGGCTGGAGGATCTGTCGATACAAAGCCTGCGCCCTGTGGCCAAACGGATTCTCGAGGGCAAAAAACCGCGGGATCTGGTGGTCGCCTCCATTCACTGGGGCGGCAACTGGGGGTTCGATATCCCGCGCGAGCAAGTCCGGTTCGCCCACGCCTTGATCGACGAGGCCGGAGTTGACGTGGTGCACGGGCATTCCTCACACCACGTCAAAGGCATCGAGGTGTACCGCGACCACCTGATTCTCTATGGCTGCGGTGATCTTCTGAACGATTACGAAGGCATCGAGGGCTACACAGCCTTTCGCGGCGACCTGGGGCTTCTATACTTTGCCTCGCTGGACCCGGGCGGGCACCTGCAGTCGCTGGACTTGATACCCACCCGCCTGTGTCGCTTTCGCATCTGTCGCGCCGAAGGGGATGACCGTCAATGGCTGCACGACACCCTTTCTCGCGAGTGCGCACGTTTGGGCAGCAGCATCCAGCCGGGTGCGAAAAATGCCTTTGAGTTGCGTTGGTGAGCCCCTTTGGCGGCTCGACACTCGATTGCTTCGGGCGGCGTTCCGACGATGGACTGAAGGACGGCGCGTTTATTCAGAAACACGCGTTATCGTTAACGTCTATCGCGAGCAGGCTCGCTCCCACAGGGGCGCAGCGTTTAGGTATTAAGCCCGAAGCCTTACATCGTCAGTTGCTGAAGGCTGCAGCAACGAGAACAGGTTCTTGGGATCTTGCAGCTCTGGCACCAGCTGGATGTCGCTGCCAATGTTGAGCGTTCGTGCAATATCCAGCACATAGCGCAAGGCGGAGTAGTCCTCGATGGCGAAGCCGACCGAGTCGAACAAGGTGACTTCCCCGGCATGCTGGCGACCTTGGGTCTGACCATTGATGACTTTCCAGAACTCGATAACCGGTGAGTCGATGGGCATCTGCTGTATTTCGCCTTCAATGCGGCTTTGCGGTTCGTACTCAACCATGACCCGCGCACGCTCGACGATGTCCCGGTGCAGTTCGGTCTTGCCGGGGCAGTCGCCGCCCACGGCGTTGAGGTGCATCCCGGGCTCGATCATCTCAGGGGTTAAAATCGTTGCGTAGGCCTTGTCGGCCGTGACCGTGGTCACGATATCGGCGCCACGCACCGCTTCTGCGACGGTTTTGGCAACGCTCACCTGTATGGCGGGGTAGGCCCGCAGGTTGGCTACCAGCTTCGCTGTCGCGGCAGGATCGATGTCGTAGAGACTGATTTCAGTAATGCCGAGCAGTGTATGAAAGGCCAGGGCCTGGAATTCGCTCTGTGAGCCGTTGCCGATGAGTGCCATTCGACGACTGTCCGGTCGGGCGAGGTAGCGGGCTGCGAGCGCAGAAGTGGCAGCGGTGCGAATGGCGGTCGTCAGCGTCATTTCACTCAGTAACACAGGCTTGCCGGTATCGACGTCTCCCAGTGCACCAAAGGCCATGACCGTCAGCATGCCATTGTGGGTGTTCTTTGGATGACCATTGACATACTTGAAGGCGTAGAGCGCAGCATCAGACACCGGCATCAGCTCGATGACGCCCTCGGGTGAGTGGTTGGCCAGGCGCGCGCACTTTTCGAAATCCGGCCAGCGTACGTAGTCTTCGCGGATGTACTCGGCCATTTCGATCAGGCAACGCGGCAAGCTTTTTTCCTGGACGAGGCGGCTCAGATCATTGACGTCAATGTAACGGGTCATATTGGGTTCCTTTGGGCGATTTTTGGTGTGCCGGTCTGGACTATTGTCGAGGCAATTCAGAGAAGATTTCGGCCAATACTGACCCTGGATACAGCAAGAGAAGTCGAAAAACAGCGAGCGCACAGCGCAATCGGCGAAGTGACAGTCACCGCAGTATCGTCATGCAGATGAAGAAGGCCGCAAAGACAAGCACATTCCTGTGCCGCTCCCTTAAAGCGGGGACACAGTGACTTGCTGCGACGACAGCATCGGCTGTGAAAGCCATTCGTTCAGCACAGGCACGCTGCTTGAACCCGGGGTTACGACACCAGCACCGTCCCGGCAATTGGCATTCTGATGGTCCGTTTCAAGCGCTTGTCGTTCGCCGCTTGAGATGGAGTACAACTCCGACGACTGGCTGCTTCCAGTCGAAAACAACAACAAAAACGGCTGCGGTGAAGACCGCATCGACTCTCTGCCCCTGTCAAAAAGTGTGGTCCGACGCAGGCGCCGGATCGCGATAAATCCAAATAATCCGGGACTCAAGAAAATGAACATCAAATGGCTGACTTTGCCGGCACTCGCGTTGCTGTGCTGCGCCACGGGCGCCAGTGCCAAGGAATGGAAGGAGCTGCGATTTGGCGTCAACCCAAGCTACCCACCCTTTGAATCCACCACGGCCGATGGTGGGGTCCAGGGCTTCGGCGTGGATCTGGGCAATGCAATATGTGCCGAGCTGAAGCTGACCTGCGTGTGGGTCAGCAATGATTTCGACGGGTTGATTCCGGGGCTCAAGGCCGGCAAGTTCGATGCCATCGAATCTTCGATGACCGTTACCGACGCGCGCAAAAAACAGATCGACTTTACCGATCGCCTGTACGCCGGACCGACCGCCATCGTTACCCGCAAAGACTCCGGACTGTTGCCGACCGCCGAGTCGCTGCGCGGCAAAACCATCGGTTACATGCAGGGCACGATTCAGGAAACCTACGCCAAGGCCAAACTGGCGCCGGGCGGGGTGAAACTGCGGGCCTATCAGAATCAGGATCAGGTCTATGCCGACCTGGTATTTGGCCGTCTCGATGCGTCGATCCAGGACAAGCTGCAAGCGCAGATGAGTTTCCTGACCGCGCCACAAGGGGCGGACTTCCACAACAGTGAGGGCATCAGCGACCCGTTGGTGCCGGCAGAAATCGCCATTGGTGTGCGCAAGGACAACGAAGAGCTCAAAGGCATGCTCAACACCGCCATCAAGGCCCTGCACGACAAGGGCATCTACGCGCAGATCCAGCAGAAACACTTCGGTGACCTGGACCTCTACAACAACTGATCCTCGCGCCCCGGTCGCTGTGTCGCAGCGACCGGGGCGCATCAAGACAGGTGACTGGCGTGAATTCCTTCCTGAATATTCTGGGGCTCGACTTTTCGGCCCTGCAAGGCTATGGCCCTCTGTTGCTGCACGGCACCTGGGTCACCCTCAAACTGTCGGCGCTCGCGCTTCTGGTGAGCATGGCGCTGGGGCTGCTCGGCGCGGCGGCCAAGCTGTCGCCGCTGAAACTGTTGAATCTACCGGCGACCTTTTACACGACGCTGATCCGTGGTG
>NZ_JBFUIC010000242.1:0-6693 GCF_056402075.1 Pseudomonas sp. P4_C3 | reverse complement strand
GCCTGAAGACAACCCGAACAAGGTCGTCAACGTTGGCTATCGCTATCGTAACGACCAGGTGATCTACAACCAGAACACCGGTAAATGGCAGTTCGGCGGTGACTACGGCACCCCTGGCCAGCCTGGCTTCGTGAAGGATTACTACAAGATCCAGCAACACGACTTCTCGGTGATCTGGCCGATCGTGCCGCAATGGAGCGCTATCAGCCGTTGGCAGTATGACTACAACCGCAACCGTACCCTGGAAGCCTTCGGTGGTTTCGAGTACGACAGTTGCTGCTGGAAACTGCGCCTGATCAACCGCTACTTCGTTGATTATGACGAGTTCAGCCAGCAAGCACCGCAAAACGAAAAAGGCGACCATGGCGTCTTCCTCCAAATTGTTCTGAAGGGACTCGGCGGCCTCACCGGCGCCAAGGCAGAGAGCTTCCTCGACAAAGGCATTCAAGGTTATCGTGAACGTGAAGACCAAGCTTTCTGATTGTCTGCGCCCGCTGATGCTGGGCGCGCTGTTCCTGAGCACGGCGGCCAGTGCCGCCGTACAGTCCATCGATAAGGTGGTGGCCATCGTCGACAACGACGTGGTCATGCAGAGCCAACTGGACCAGCGCGTTCATGACGTTCAGCAAACCATTGCCAAGCGTGGCTCTGCCGTGCCGCCGGCCAGTGTGCTGGAGCAGCAGGTACTTGAGCGCCTGATCGTCGAAAACCTGCAATTGCAGATCGGCGATCGCTCCGGCATCCGCATTACCGATGAAGAGTTGAACCAGGCTGTCGGCACCATTGCCCAGCGCAACAACATGTCAGTCGAGCAGTTCCGCGCCGCCCTGACTCGCGACGGCCTGTCCTACGACGACGCGCGTGAGCAGATTCGCCGCGAAATGGTCATTAGCCGTGTGCGCCAGCGTCGGGTTGCCGAACGCATTCAGGTCTCCGAGCAGGAAGTGAAGAACTTCCTGGCGTCCGACTTGGGCAAAATGCAGCTGTCCGAAGAGTTCCACCTGGCCAACATCCTGATTCCTACGCCGGAAAGCGCCAACTCCGACGCGATTCAGAATGCAGCCAAACAGGCCAATGCGATTTACCAGCAACTCAAGCAAGGCGCTGACTTCGGTCAGTTGGCCATCGCCAAGTCCGCCAGCGAAACCGCACTGGAAGGTGGCGACATGGGCTGGCGTAAGGCCGCTCAACTGCCTCCGCCGTTCGATCGTCTGCTGAGCACCATGCCGGTGGGTGATGTCACCCAGCCAATGCGCACCCCGGGCGGTTTCATCATCCTGAAGATTCTCGACAAGCGTGGCGGCGAGACCCAGATGCGCGATGAAGTGCATGTTCGCCACATCCTGGTCAAACCGAGCCCGATCCGCGACGAAGCGAAAACCAAGGCCCTGGCCGAGTCGCTCTACAGCCGTATCGCAGCTGGTGAAGACTTCGGTGAGCTGGCGAAAAGCTACTCGGAAGACCCGGGTTCCGCCCTCAACGGCGGCGACCTGAACTGGATCGACCCGAACGCGCTGGTGCCCGAGTTCCGCGCAGTGATGGCCAAGACCCCGCAAGGTCAGCTGTCCAGGCCGTTCCAGACTCAATACGGCTGGCACGTCCTGGAAGTCCTTGGCCGTCGCGCCACCGACAGCACCTCACAGGCCCGCGAGCAACAGGCAATGACCGTTTTGCGTAACCGCAAATACGACGAAGAGCTGCAAACCTGGCTGCGTCAGATCCGTGATGAAGCGTACGTGGAAATCAAACTCCCTGGCGCCGACCAGGCAGCGCAGTGAAAACCCAACGTTTCGCGCTGACACCCGGTGAACCAGCCGGCATAGGTCCTGACCTGTGCCTGCTGCTCGCCTCCCAAGCCCAGCCCCACCCCCTGATTGCCATTACCAGCCGCGACCTGCTCACTGAGCGGGCCGCGCAACTGGGCGTGGCTGTCGACTTGCTGCCGGTAAAACCGGACAACTGGCCGGATGTACCCGCGCCGGCCAACAGCCTGTATGTCTGGGACACGCCGCTCAATGCCAAGGTCGTCGCCGGGCAACTGGACAAGGCCAACGCTGCCTTCGTTCTGGAAACCCTGACCCGCGCCGGCCAGGGCTGCCTGAGCGGGGATTTTGCCGGCATGATTACCGCGCCGGTGCACAAAGGTGTGATCAACGAATCCGGCATCGCCTTTTCCGGGCACACGGAATTTCTCGCCGACCTGACCCACACCGCGCAAGTGGTGATGATGCTGGCCACACGTGGCTTGCGCGTGGCCCTGGTGACCACTCACCTGCCCCTTCGC
This sequence comes from Pseudomonas sp. P4_C3, assembly GCF_056402075.1. Lineage (NCBI taxonomy): Bacteria > Pseudomonadati > Pseudomonadota > Gammaproteobacteria > Pseudomonadales > Pseudomonadaceae > Pseudomonas > Pseudomonas sp. P4_C3. The sequence continues at coordinate 4,409 of NZ_JBFUIC010000242.1, read as the reverse complement.
GAGATTGCCGATGCAATCACGCCGGAGCGCCTGGAACGCGTCACGCGAATCCTGCACGCCGACCTGCAAAACAAATTCGGCATCGCCCAGCCACGTATCCTGGTCTGCGGGCTCAACCCCCATGCTGGCGAAGGCGGACACCTGGGCCATGAAGAAATCGATATCATCGAACCCACATTAGAGCGCTTGCGCGGCGAGGGCATGGACCTTCGCGGCCCCCTGCCCGCCGACACTCTGTTTACCCCCAAATATCTGGAGCACTGCGATGCGGTGCTGGCGATGTACCACGACCAGGGCCTGCCGGTGCTGAAGTACAAAGGCTTTGGCGCAGCAGTCAACGTGACCCTCGGCTTGCCGATCATCCGCACCTCGGTCGACCACGGCACTGCCCTGGACCTGGCCGGCAGTGGAAAGATCGACACCGGCAGCCTGCAAGTCGCCCTGGAAACCGCCTACCAGATGGCCGAGACCCGTTTATGACCGAGCAATACCAACACAAGGCGCGCAAACGCTTTGGCCAGAACTTCCTGCACGATGCCGGCGTTATCGACCGTATCCTGCGTTCCATTCATGCCAAGGCAGAAGACCGCCTGCTGGAAATCGGCCCGGGCCAGGGCGCACTGACGCAAGGCCTGCTCAGCAGCGGCGCGCAACTCGACGTGGTGGAACTGGACAAGGACCTGATCCCGATCCTCAACCAGCAGTTTGCCGGCAGGAGCAACTTCAATCTGCATCAGGGCGATGCACTGAAGTTCGACTTCAACAGCCTGAATGCCGCGCCAGGTAGCCTGCGCGTGGTCGGCAACCTGCCGTACAACATCTCCACGCCACTGATTTTTCACCTGTTGCACAACTCGCACCTGATCCGCGACATGCACTTCATGCTGCAAAAGGAAGTGGTSGAGCGCCTGGCTGCCGGTCCTGGTGGAGGTGACTGGGGCCGCCTGTCGATCATGGTTCAGTACCACTGTCGGGTCGAGCACCTGTTCAACGTTGGCCCAGGCGCGTTCAACCCGCCACCGAAAGTCGACTCGGCCATCGTGCGCCTGGTGCCCCACGCGGTATTGCCGCACCCGGCCAAGGATCACCGCTTGCTGGAGCGCGTCGTGCGCGAAGCGTTCAACCAGCGCCGCAAAACCCTGCGCAACACCCTCAAGCTGCTGCTGAGCAATGCCGAAATCGAAGCCGCCGGCGTCGATGGCAGCCTGCGTCCCGAGCAACTCGACCTGGCCGCCTTCGTGCGTCTGGCCGACAAGCTCAGCGAGCAAGCGCCACAAACGCCAGTTGCAGTCTGACAGGCGATAAGCGCTATCGGGTAGGACACCACTCTGGTCTACTACCCGATACTTGGCCTAGACTGAACCCATCAGCTACGCCCCGCGTCCCGCTTCGTTTTTAAGGCCCCTTGCATGTCCGATCCTCGTTATCAGGTCGACGTCAGCGTCGTCACCCGCTATCTGGCAGAACAATCGCAACCCGAGCACGACCGCTTTGCCTTCGCCTACACCATCACCGTGCAAAACAACGGCGAAATGCCCGCCAAACTGCTTTCACGGCACTGGGTCATCACCGATGGTGACGGGCATGTCGAAGAAGTGCGCGGCGCAGGCGTGGTAGGTCAGCAGCCGTTGATCGACCCCGGCAAGAGCCACACCTACAGCAGCGGCACGGTCATGACCACCAAGGTCGGCACCATGCAAGGCACCTATCAGATGCTTTCCGACGACGGCAGACATTTCGATGCCATCATCGCGCCCTTCCGCCTGGCGGTGCCCGGAGCCCTGCACTGATGGCGACGTACGCGGTTGGTGACCTGCAAGGCTGCCTTCAAGCCCTGCAATGCCTGCTCAAACAAGTGGCGTTCGACCCACAACGGGATCGTCTGTGGCTGGTGGGCGACCTGGTCAACCGCGGCCCGCAGTCTCTGGAAACCTTGCGCTTCCTCTACGGCATTCGCGAATCGCTGGTGTGCGTGCTCGGCAACCACGACCTGCACCTGCTGGCGGCCGGACGCAACATCGAGCGCCTGAAGAAGGCCGATACCCTGCGCGAGATCGTTGAAGCGCCGGATTGCGCCGAACTGCTCGAATGGCTGCGCCAGCAAAAGCTCATGCACTACGACGAACAGCGCAACATTGCACTGGTCCATGCCGGCATTCCACCCCAGTGGTCGCTGCGCAAAGCCTTGAAGTGTGCTGCCGAAGTCGAGACTGCCTTGCGTGACGACAACCTGTTGCCGCCTTACCTCGATGGCATGTACGGCAACGATCCGGCGAAATGGGACAACGACCTCAAAGGCGTAACGCGCCTGCGGGCGATCACCAACTATTTCACGCGCATGCGTTTTTGCACCGCCGAAGGCAAACTCGACCTCAAGAGCAAGGAAGGCCTCGATACCGCGCCCGCCGGCTACAAGCCCTGGTTCCAGCACAAGGAGCGCAAGACCAGGGATGTGAAAATCATCTTCGGTCACTGGGCAGCACTGGAAGGCAAGTGCGACGAGCCGGGCATCTCGGCCCTCGACACCGGTTGCGTCTGGGGCGGCGCCCTGACCCTGATGAACGTCGACAGCGGTGAGCGCCTTTCCTGCAAATGCGACGAACACGGTCATGTCGTGCCGCCAGTCGCCTTATCCATTCCCCAAACATCGTCAGCCGGCGCCCCGCGCTAGACTGCCCATTCAGCCGAGCCACAGGAGCCCGCCATGAGCGAATTCAAACGTATCCCCCCGGAACAGGCCCAGGCCCTGCGCGAACAAGGCGCGGTGGTGGTCGACGTCCGCGACCCGGCCACTTTTGCCGCCCTGCACATCGCAGGCTCCAAGCATCTGGACAATCATTCCCTGCACGCTTTCATCCAGGGTGCCGACCTCGACGCACCGACCGTGGTGGTCTGCTATCACGGCAATTCCAGCCAGGGCGCGGCCGCCTACCTGATCAKCCAGGGCTTCTCCGACGTCTACAGCATGGATGGCGGATTTGAGTTGTGGCGTACGACGTATCCAGCAGAAACCGCACAAGGCACCTCCGAATAATTTTTTTGTAACGTTGCAGGCCCCGGCTCCCGCGGGCTGGCGCGGTGGCAGACGAACGGTCTGCCACAAACAATTTCGTATCTCGCCTTTACCTGCCGAATTCCCAACTATCCTTAAGCGCAGGCCATCCAAAACAGGGGAGAGCCGGTACACCGGCGCACGGGTCATCGGGAGTAGCTTTCGGGGCGGTAAGCCTTGAGGGAGTTCTGGGGGGTAAACAGCAACCGCCTGTTCGGTTGCTGCCAGCATCGACTGAGTGATCCGGCGTCGGCTCCACGTATCGAGCGAGGTGACGTCATGAGTATCTTTAGCCACTTCCAACAACGCTTCGAGTCCACACGCCAGGAAGAACTCTCTCTGCAAGAGTACCTGGAGCTGTGCAAAAAGGACCGCAGCGCCTACGTTTCCGCCGCCGAGCGTCTGCTGCTGGCCATCGGAGAACCGGAGCTGCTCGACACCTCGACCAACTCGAGACTGTCGCGAATCTTTTCCAACAAGGTGATCCGCCGCTATCCGGCCTTTGAAGACTTCCACGGGATGGAAGAATGCATCGACCAGATCGTATCGTATTTCCGCCACGCCGCTCAGGGCCTGGAAGAGAAGAAACAGATCCTCTACCTGCTTGGCCCCGTCGGTGGCGGTAAATCGTCCCTGGCCGAGAAGCTCAAGCAACTGATGGAAAAAATACCCTTCTATGCGATCAAGGGCTCGCCGGTTTTCGAATCACCCCTGGGTCTGTTCAACGCCACCGAAGATGGCGCGATCCTCGAGGAAGACTTCGGCATTCCACGGCGCTACCTCAACACCATCATGTCGCCATGGGCCACCAAACGCCTGGCCGAATTCGGTGGCGACATCAGCCAGTTCCGCGTGGTCAAACTCTATCCGTCGATCCTCAACCAGATCGCCGTGGCCAAGACCGAACCGGGCGATGAAAACAACCAGGACATCTCGGCACTGGTGGGTAAGGTCGATATCCGCAAACTGGAGGAATTCCCACAGAACGACGCCGATGCCTACAGCTACTCGGGCGCACTGTGCCGGTCCAACCAGGGTCTGATGGAATTCGTCGAAATGTTCAAGGCACCGATCAAGGTGCTGCACCCATTGCTGACGGCTACCCAGGAAGGCAACTACAACAGCACCGAAGGTCTTGGTGCGATTCCGTTCACCGGGATCCTGCTGGCCCACTCCAACGAATCGGAATGGCATACCTTCCGCAACAACAAGAACAACGAAGCCTTCATCGACCGGATCTACATCGTCAAAGTGCCGTACTGCCTGCGGGTCAGTGACGAAGTGAAGATCTACGACAAGCTGCTGTTCAACAGCTCGCTGGCCAAGGCTCATTGCGCGCCGGATACCCTGAAGATGC
>NZ_JBFUIC010000241.1:0-6756 GCF_056402075.1 Pseudomonas sp. P4_C3 | reverse complement strand
GTGACCTGTCGGTGCAGTCGGCCACCGGGGCAAATCAGACGAGTGCGGCGAGCAATGAGCTGTCGCGCCTGGCGGTGGACCTGAACACACTGGTTGGGCGGTTTAGCCTTTAAGCTATAAAGCAAAAAGATCGCAGCCTGCGGCAGCTCCTACAGGAAAACACACATCCCTGTGTAGGAGCTGCCGCAGGCTGCGATCTTTTTGCTTTATAGCTTAAAGGCTAAACCGCCCAACCAGTGTGTTCAGGTCCACCGCCAGGCGCGACAGCTCATTGCTCGCCGCACTCGTCTGATTTGCCCCGGTGGCCGACTGCACCGACAGGTCACGAATGTTCACCAGGTTGCGATCCACTTCACGGGCCACCTGCGCCTGTTCTTCGGCGGCGCTGGCGATAACCAGGTTGCGCTCGTTGATTTCGACGATGGCGCTGTTGATGGTGTCCAGCGACATCCCGGCGCCGCGGGCGATGTTCAGGGTCGATTCGGCGCGTTCGGTGCTGTTGCGCATCGAGTCCACCGCGTGCTCGGTACCGCTCTGGATGCTGCCGATCATGCGTTCGATTTCGCTGGTCGACTGCTGGGTGCGGTGGGCCAGGGCACGAACCTCGTCGGCCACTACGGCGAAACCACGACCGGCCTCACCGGCGCGTGCGGCCTCGATGGCGGCGTTCAAGGCCAGCAGGTTGGTCTGGTCGGCCAGGCCACGGATCACATCCAGCACCTTGCCGATGTCGCGTGACTCGTTGGCCAGGTCGCCGATCAGGGTGGCGGTGCTCTGCACGTCGGCGCTCATGCGTTCGATGGCGCTCACGGTTTCCTGTACCAGGTCACGGCCGTCGCCGGCAGATGTGGTGGCGTTCTTCGACGCCTCGGACGTGCTGACCGCGTTGCGCGCGACTTCTTCCACGGCGCTGGTCATTTCGTTGACCGCCGTGGCGGCCTGTTCGATTTCGTTGTTCTGTTGGGTCAGGCCTCGGGCGCTTTCGTCAGTAACGCTGTTGAGTTCTTCGGCAGCGGACGCCAGCTGCGTGGCCGAGCCGGAAATGCGCTGCAGCGTGTCACGCAGCTTGTCCTGCATCTTCGACATGGCCAGCAGCAAGCGGCCGGCTTCGTCTTTGCCGTCGACGTTGATCGGGCGCGTCAGGTTGCCTTCGGCAATCTGTTCGGCGGCGCTCAGGGCGTTGGCTATCGGTTGGGTGATGCTGTTGGTCAGCAACCAGGCGAACAGCAACGTCAGGGCGGTGGCGATCACCAACAGGGAGATCACCAGGTTGAACGCCGAATCATACTGATCGGCTGCCTGCTGGTTAGTGTCGTGGCTCTGCTGGGTGTTGATCTCCAGCAGGCGGTTCAACACGGCGTTGATCGCTTCGGAGTTGTTGAGCAAATCGGTGTTGAGCAAGCTGCGCAGTTCGTCGACCTGATTGTTGCGCGACAGGGTCTTCATCCGGTCTTCGATCTGGCGGTACTGACCCAGCAGCTGTACGTATTGATCGTAGGCCGCACGTTCCTGCGGGCTGGCGATCAGCTTTTCGTAGGTCGCCTGGGCGGCGCGAATCTGCTGGTTACGCGTCTCCAGCAATTCCACGGTTTTCTGCTGCACGTCAGGCTCGCGATTCACCAGCAAACGGTAGGACAGCACGCGCAGGCGCAAGGTGAGCTGGGTGAACTCGTCCAGGCTCTTGATGCTCGGCACACTGTTGTTGGTGATGTTTTCGGCGGCGCCGCGGATCTTGCTCATCTGATTCAAGGAAAACACCCCCAGAACCATCATCAAGCCGCCGATCAGGGCAAAGCTGAGGAACGCCCGAGGGGCGATATTCATATTACGAAGGGACATGGCGATCACCGAAAATAGCGCATCCGTGCGGGGCTGAGGCTGCTGTATGGATGACTTATCGGTCGCCTGGCTGAAGTCTTGAGCCCCCCGTGTTTTAGCCGGTTGCACCTTGTGGCGACGAAGTGCAGGAACCAGATTGGCCAATCACAGTCTTTAAAACTCGCGAGGAAGGTCGCCCGTCAGCAAAATCAAGGCTTTGCGCCTGTATAACCCTGGCATCCAGGGTGACTTTTCTTTATCGTACGCGCCCTTTGAAAAAGCCCGGAAAATCAAAATGTTGGAAGCATCCCTAAGCCAATTGGAACAACTGGTCAGCGACCTGGTGCAACAGAACCAGAACCTGACCGCGGAACTGGCCCAGGCCAAAGATGAAAACGAAAGCCTGCAACTGAGCCTGATGGAACACGAAGAGAAGCAAGGCGCCACGGCGGCTCGCATTCAGGCCCTGGTTGAACGCGTCAGCGCAGGTCCTGTCAGCGCATGAGTTACAACGCCGCAGGGGTAAAAGTCGTCTCGATCCTGGGAGAGGACTATTCGATCAAGGCACCGGCCGGGGAAGAACAGACCCTGCTGGACGCCGCGATGATGTTGAAGGCAGCCCTGGCCGAAACCAAGAGGAAGTACCCGACGCTGATCGGTGACCGCCTGCTGGTGCTGGCGGCGATGAATCTGTGCTCCCAGCAGATCGAAATGCAGAAACAGCACAAGCTCGAACTCGACCGTTACCAAGAGCAAGTCAGCGCCACGGTTGAAGTGATCTCCAAGACGATCAATCAGGCCTGATCGGCTTTGCGCACAACCAAAGAATAGATTGTCGGTTGGTTTGTATACAATCGGCACGGCTGTTGCAGTGTTTCAGCCTCTTATTCTTTGGGGGTGCTCCATGCAGTTCTGGCGACGCAGTATTCAATGGCAGTTGATCCTGAGTATGGGCAGCGCCTTGCTGGTCAGTATTCTGATCGTGGTTGGCATCTATACCCTGGTGGTTAACCGCCTCGCCCAGAGCTATCTGGTCGAGCAAGCCTTGCCGTCGAGCATCGAAGCGATGCGCAACGACATCGAACGCATCCTGGTCCAACCGCTCACCGCCGCCAAGGACATCGCCAGCAACAGCATGGTGCGCGACTGGCTGGCAGGGGGTGAAGACGGTGCCCGGGCCAGCACCTTTACTACCTATCTCGAAGGCATCCGCGCCGAGCACAAGGCCTTTACCGCGATTATTGTCGGCACCGCGTCCAACCATTACTTCACCGAAAAAGGCCTGGACCGGACCCTCAGTCGTTCCAATCCGAAAGATGCCTGGTTCTACTCGTTCCTCGACAGCAACCAGCCGCGCACTCTCAACATCGATAACGACACGGCCACCGGAGAATTGGCGCTTTTCATCGACTTCAAAGTCGAGCAGGCCGGTAAAGTCGTGGGCGTTGCCGGGCTGGGCCTGAGCATGAAAGAGCTGTCGGAGCTGATCCACAACTTCAGCTTCGGTGAGCGCGGCAAGGTCTATCTCGTGCGTTCCGACGGTTTGATCCAGGTGCATCCCGAGGCGCAATTGAGTGGCAAACGAACTTTGACCGAGCAGATTGGTGCTACGGCGGCACAATCGGTGATGAGTCAAAAAGCTGCCACCAGCAGCGGCTTCCAGCGTGACGGTGAAGACCTCCTCGCGTTAAGCCTGCCATTGCGTGATCTCGGCTGGACCCTGGTGGCCGAAGTGCCGCAATCACAGATTTACGCCGAAGCCCGCCGCGCCATGTGGATGAGCAGTGGCATCGGCCTGGCGGTGGCGATTGTGTGCCTGCTGCTGGTGGTGTTGCTGGCCCGTGGGTTGGTACGACCGATTCGTCAGGTAACAGCGGCACTGGTGGCCATCGGTAGCGGTGGTGGCGATTTGACCCAGCGGTTAGATTCCAGCCGCGCCGATGAGCTGGGCGATCTGGCTCGCGGTTTCAATCGGTTCCTGGATAGCCAGCGCGACATGATCGGCGAAGTACTGACCACCAGCGAACGATTGCGTACGGCTGTGGGGCAAGTGGCCAGAGTTGTGGACAACACCGCCGAACGCTCCGGCCGCCAGCAGGAAATGACCGACATGGTCGCCACTGCGGTTCACGAAATGGGTCTGACCGTTCAGGAAATCGCCCAAAATGCCGGCAATGCGGCGGTCGCGTCGCAAACGGCTCGGGATGAGGCGATGCAGGCACGGGAAGTGGTGGGTGGCTCGATCCGGCATATTGAAAGCATGTCCGACGAAATCGGCGTCGCCGCCAGCGCTGTGGGTGAATTGGCGCATCAGGTGGCGTCGATCGATCAGGTGCTGGCGGTGATTCGCGGGATTTCCGAGCAGACCAACCTGCTGGCGCTCAACGCCGCTATCGAAGCGGCGCGAGCCGGAGACATGGGGCGTGGATTTGCCGTGGTGGCCGATGAAGTGCGCACCCTGGCGCGGCGCACTCAAGCCTCCACCGATGAAATCCAGCAGATGATCGGCAGCCTCAAGCAAGGTGCAGAAAACGCGGTGTCGTCGATGCATTCCGGGCAGGCCGCGACGGGCACGGGTGTCGAGTCGAGCCAGCGTACCGGCGCCTCGTTGACCGCGATTACCGGACAAGTGGAACGCATCAGCGATATGAACCATCAGGTGGCGACGGCGACGGAAGAGCAATCGGCGGTGACCGAAGAAATCAATCGCAACGTGCAGGGCATTTCCGACCTGGCGCGGGCGACGGCGGGGGAGGTCAGGGCTTGTCGGGATGATTGCCAGACGTTGCAGCGGTTGGCGGATGATCTGGCGCGGCAGATGGGTGGGTTTCGGTTGAATTAAAAGATCAAAAGATCGCAGCCTTCGGCAGCTCCTACATGTGGAATGCGTTCCTCTGTAGGAGCTGCCGAAGGCTGCGATCTTTTTTGTGGCCGTTACACCAATCTATACCTGATCAGAACCACTCATCCTGCATGCCCAGGCACACATCATCCCGAGCTTCAAGAATCGCCAGCTCATGGTGGCAACCCGGCACTTCCCACGTCAGGAAGTAGCGCGCCGCCTGCAGCTTGCCTTTATAGAAACTGACATCCGCCGCATTGCCCTTGGCTAAACCTTCTTCGGCACGGATCGCCTGCTCCAGCCAGCGCCAACCAATCACCGTGTGACCAAACACCTTCAGGTACAGCGCCGAGTTCGCCAGGCTGCTGTTGACCTTGCCTTGTGCCAGATCAGTCAGCAGGCCGATGGTCACGGTTTGCAGGCGCGCCACCAGCTTTTCCAGCGGTTCGCGCAGCGACGTCAGCGACTCAAACGCCTGGGCGCGCTCGGCGGTGTCGGCGATCAGGCGAATCAGCTGCTTGAGCCCCGCACCGCCGTTCTGCGCCAGTTTGCGGCCCAGCAGGTCCAGCGACTGAATGCCGTGGGTGCCTTCGTGGATCAGGTTCAGGCGGTTATCGCGGTAGTACTGTTCCACCGGGTATTCGCGAGTGTAGCCGTGGCCGCCGAGGATCTGGATCGCCAGTTCGTTGGCCTTCAGGCAGAACTCCGATGGCCAGGATTTGACGATTGGCGTCAGCAGGTCCAGCAGTTCATGGGCCTGCTTGCGTTCGGCTTCGGTCGCAAGGGTGGTGGTGTCATCGAACAGCCGCGCCGCATAAAGACCCAAGTCAAATGAACCTTCAACGTAAGCCTTTTGTATCAGCAGCATGCGTTTGACGTCAGCGTGCTGAATGATCGCCACCGGCGCGGTGTTCGGGTCCTTGCTGTCCGGCACGCGGCCCTGTGGACGCTCGCGAGCGTATTCCAGCGAATACAGATAGCCCGCGTAACCAAGCATCACGGCACCCATGCCGACGCCAATCCGCGCTTCGTTCATCATCTGGAACATGTAGCTCAAGCCCTGGTGCGGCTTGCCCACCAGATAGCCGACGCATTCGCCGTTATCGCCGAAATTCAGCGCGGTGGACGTGGTGCCCCGCCAGCCCATCTTGTGGAACAGCCCGGCCAGCAGCACGTCGTTGCGCTGGCCGAGGCTGCCGTCATCGTTGACCAGGAACTTGGGCACGATAAACAGCGAAATGCCCTTCACCCCGGCCGGCGCGTCCGGCAGCTTGGCCAGCACCATGTGCACGATGTTTTCCGACAGCGGGTGATCGCCGCCGGAGATGAAGATCTTGTTGCCCTTGAGGCGATAAGTGCCGTCGGGCGCCGGTTCCGCGCGGGTACGAATATCCGACAGCGACGAACCCGCGTGGGGTTCGGTCAGGGCCATGGTGCCGAAGAAACGGCCGTCGATCATCGGTTGCAGGAAGCGGCGCTTCTGCTCATCGGTGCCGAAGCTTTCGATCAGGTTGGCCGCGCCCATGGTCAGGAACGGGTACGACGTCGAAGCAGCATTGGCCGATTGAAAGTGCGCGAAGCAGGCCTGGGACAGCAGCGTAGGAAGCTGCATGCCGCCGGCGTCGAAACTGCGCCCGGCGTTGAGGAAACCGGCTTCGAGGAAGGCATCCACCGCCGGTTTCACTTCCGGAATCAGAATCGCCTGACCGTTTTCATAGCGCGGCTCGTTCTCGTCGCCCTTGCGGTTGTGCGGGGCGAAGAACTTCTCGGCGATGCTGCGGGCGGTGCCAATGGCCGCATCGAAGGTTTCGCGATTGTGCTCGGCGAAACGCTCACGCTGGGTCAGGCCCTCGGCATCAAGGACTTCATACAGCTCGAAAGCCAGATTGCGGGAACTGAGCAACGTCTCGGACATGGCGGCCTACCTTTTATTGGAGTGGGCCGAGTCTAGGCTTGGGAATAAAGACTGAACAGGATGATTGATCTTGGTGATGGAGAAGCAAAAGATCGCAGCCTTCGGCAGCTCCTACATTGGAATGCGTTCCCCTGTAGGAGCTGCCGAAGGCTGCGATCTTTTGATCTTGCTTCTAAAGCAC
>NZ_JBFUIC010000240.1:0-6915 GCF_056402075.1 Pseudomonas sp. P4_C3 | reverse complement strand
GAACTGTTCCGTAATACTGATGTTTTTCCAGGTTCCAGGTGTGTTTTTTAAAGAGTTTTTGTGGTGATATCCAGAGTCGCCAACGCCACCCAGTGTTAAGTAGATATCGCCATCACTAGTAAATACGTCAGCGGAAAATGTTATGTATTTTCCTAGCATGGCATGATGCTGTTTTGCATCGGCTTGCACGGTTGAGCTCAAATAGATATTTTTTGTGTTTACTGGCTTCAGGTTGATTTCCATGCAGTTGAAGTCGCTATTGATGATGACTTCGGACTCTCCCTCATTTCGAATCCACCAATGCTCATTGATGTATTGATTGTTTTGAGGTGTGCTAATGGTTTTCGGTGTTTTTAGGTGGTTTCCGGAAATCAGGTTGTCGTTGATGGACGGTTGTGGGGTGCAAAGTCTCCAGCGCTCGCCATCAAAATAGCAGGTTCCGCCAGTAAGTTGGCCGTTAGAATAAAATCCAATGTTTGAGAAAAAAACTTCCTTGCCGACCTTTTGGTACAAATAGCGGTACTGCCATGAGATGCTATTGCCTGAGTGATCAATAGCGCGAAACGGATCTTGGATTTTTACCAGCTTTCTTTCTGCTCGGAGTTGGCGTTTGTTTGTTTTGTCTTCCGAAATGAGTTGGGAAAGTATTTTCTTAAGATCAAGTTCTGTTCGGAACTTGGACAATAAATCCATAACTGTATAGATATAGCTGACTTCTTTTCCAAAGAACATGGCGTGTGAGTCTGTATCTAGTGTTTGGATTATCAGCTTTTTATTTGGTGGTGTTGCCTTTGTCAAAAGTTCGACGTTGATTGTGTCGATTTCATCATGGCCATGAATGATATAAATCGCTGAGTCGTTCCATTCGGAGCTTGCAATTTCGTCAAGGTTGGTGTGCTCTCCGCCAATCTCGTTGATGTGCCCAATCAGTTCAGGCCATGCGTAATCCTTAGTGATATCGAGGTTTACTTGTGGGTTTGAAGCGATGGCGTTGGCATTTAATTTAAAGGCGTGGAGTATTGCACCATACCCGGACATGGACGAACCGAATAGAAATGTTGACTGTGGTGCGTAGTGCTTTGTAAAAGTCTGAAAGGTATTTAGAAAGGTTTCTCCATTGTCGGTATCAAGATACCAAGAGTTCTTTGGGTCGGAAATAAACAAAAGGTCACATGCTTGATTTTCAAGGAAAGAGCGCAGGGCCATGTATTTGTTGCCCTGGTTGTGGGTGCTCATCACTATCAATAGCTTTTCAGAGTATGACTCGCTTGCGAGTGGCACGAAGAGAACTTTTTTTTCAAAGATGGTCTTTTCGTTTTTCTCGACAATGCTTGTTATGTCAATGGCTTGATCCATAAACTTTTGCTCTATTTCTTGTTGGTTGCCAGTGTCAGAAAGAGGTCGTCGTTGGTGCAACAATCTGACCCGATTCTGACGCTGGAGAAGTACTTGGCTGAATTAGTCTGAGCCTACTGTGCAGTGTTTTTTGGAAAGAAAATATGAAGCCATCTAACTCTTGGGTTTTTTGAGTCCAGGAAGAATTTTTTTGGCGTTTTAAGAAATTTTTCCATTTTTTTTCCGCGCTTGCGCTGATCCACTTTTTTAGTTGGTGGCAAGGACGATGGCGTTTCCACCGCTGAGGTAGAAGTAGTGGTAGTTTGTACCTGTGCTTTTATCGAGGCAGCGGGTTTTTCATCTTTTTGCGTAGCGGGTTGGTTTGCTGCACTCTTATTTACCAAGGAGATAGGCGGGGTGATATGGAATATCGTTCGCAGCATAGCCTTCCCAGACGGGAATGCGGAGACCAGTGAGAATTGAAGAGCCTTGGTAATGAACTCCTCATAGGCCCTGTATTGTACAAGGCCAAGTCTGCTGGGGATTTTTCCAGTTTTTATGTCTGTGACAAACTGCTCCAGATTTTCGGGGCGATAGTCAGACGTGAAACCCCGATTTCCGTAAAATGCATTTGCAAATTGGATAGGCTGGAAGCCTTCGAATGCCGCCTCCAGCAGTGCTTGGGAGTTTAGGCCTAATACATATTCTGTTTGTTTGAATATGGATTTGATGTTGTAGTCTTCCAGGAGTAGTAGGCGCTCACTACTATCGTAGTACTTATCATTGACCATAAAGTAGGACGCAAGTGCGTCAAGGGTCAAGGAGGTTGTAATGTTTTTCTTTTTTCTCTCCCACGGATGGGCTTTGAAAATAATATTGAACTCAGTTTGGTCCAGGATTTTCTGGATCAGTTCTTTGTAGAATTTTAGCGAGTTTAGGCCGTGGTCTTTATATTCCAGCAGAGAGAAGTCGTTTAGTACTTGCCCTGTGATAAGCAGGGTTTTTTTGCTGTTATTGAAAAGCTTTTTTGCGTCTTCGGGTGGTTGAGTGACATTTTTATTAATGCCACTCAAAATTTTGTTGATTGCCTTGTTTCTACTGCGATCCCGCTCAAAAGGCGTCTCATTCGCGCCTAGCGAACGGTAGTAGGCTTTGAATTTGAGGTTTGAGTTGTTGGCAATCGGTTCGTATTTTTCTTCTATATAGTTATCACTGCCGGTGAAAAAGCTCTCTAGTACAAAAGCGCGTGGTGCTCTGTTTTTCAGTAATTCAAGCAGTGTTCGTGCGTATATCAGGCTTCCCGAAAAGACCAAGACAAATTTAGGGTTATGCTGTTTTATAACTGGAGACCAATGGTTTATCCATTGAATGGCTGCTGCCATGTTCCAGAGCAATATATKTGGCGCATTTTCGAAGATGAAATCAAATAGCTCCCTGCGCGAGGCGGGAAGAGGGGCGCTATTGAAGTTTTCCCTTGTGATCAATAGGGACAGTATTTCTGCTCTGGCTACCTTGAAAATATTTACTTCGAGTACGGATAGCTCAAAAAGTTCGTCCTGACTGAGCGAGCGCAAATGGCTGTATTCTTCAATAAGAAGTTGTTCGTGCGAGGAGTAATCGCCGAATAAACTCAACCAGTCCTGTCGTTCTTCGTTAAAAATGGCGTTGGCTTTTGACTCTTCGAGGTATTCGTAGAGGCTTCCAAAATTTCTTTTGTTGATATGTAGCGGGTCAGCAATAAAAAATTTGCTCATGCGAATAGCTCGAGTACTTTATTGATTGAGGCTTGGCTTCCCTTGATTAGATCAAGATACTCTTTCATGTTGAAATTAATCGAGTCGTGCCAAGTAATCAGGTTTTCGCTTGGTTGCTGGCTAGATGCAAATAATTTCTTGTATCGCGGGCTCTCTGGCTCGGCGAGTTCATTCAACATTATTGCATCGGTCTCGGGTTCCATTTCTAGGTAGACCCCGTGTACATCGTGCTTAATCAGGTCTGGTACCATTCCGATTGGGTTCGCCAAAATCGGCACGCCCATGGCGGCAGCTTCCGGAATATTTGCAGGTCCACCTTCAAAATAGCTGGTCATAAGTAGTGCATTGACGCCTCTGTATGCGTCAATCAGGGCCGGGTAAGGAAGACGTTCAAACACTTCAACATCAAAGCCAAGTGCTCGAAGAATTCTGCCTTCTTCAGATCTTCCATCACCGACCAATAAAAACTCGATATTGTCCGCATCGAGTCGTTTGGCCAGTTCAAATAAATAGGCTTCGCCTTTTACTTTTCGGGCATAACGCTTCGATACAATAGCGATCTTGAATTTTTTTTGCTCCTGTCGACCTAGCTGCCGTGCATGATCGATCAAGTGATGGTTATAGCCATGCGGAACTACAACGGTATTGAAGATGCCACATTCCGCAAGTTTTTTTTGCTGAAAAGTGTTCAGGCAAATAACGACGTCTGCCTCTTTGTAGCGATCAATAAAAGCCTGTAAGGATAGCCAGCCATCTGGGTCGTTTAAGTCATGGTGGACTGTTACTACGCATGGCTTGATCAATCGCTCTTCGAGGTGCGGTCTATGATAGTGACGCACATGAGCCCCGATGATCGGTTTCTCGCTCGGTATATGAGTTGCGTATTGCTCGGTATAGTGAGAGAAATAAGCGAAGATATCTTCGAAAATCCCGCTATGAACGTTATTTGACAATACGTGGTTAACTATGATGGTCATCGCTTTGCCCATATCCGGTGGCTAGTTTTGAAGGCTATCGATAGTTCTTCCCAGAACTAATGTTTGTACGATAGGTGCAATGATTTTTTGCCATTCATGAACAGCAGCGTTGGTCACATAGATAGCGTCATCAGGTTGTAGCATGACTTGGCGAGCATAAAAAATTGCTGCTGGGTCTCGCATATCTATGCGCATGACGACGGGCTTTGCGGCGGCGGTTGTTTCGTTGATACGGAATACGAAAACACCGCTTGGATTAGCGTTGGCTTCCTTCAGGCCTCCTACAGAACCTAGTGCATCAAGGAGGCTGGTATTTTGAGCGGGTAGATCATGCAAGCCTGGATCACCCACTGCACCCATAGCGACAAAGCGTTTGCGGGCACGTTCCAGAATCACTTCTGAATTGGGCTTCAGAACAAAATTGTCCCCAGCCAAAATTTCTTCATAGTTGAGGCTACGGACCTGATTGCCGTTACGCACGGTGACATTGACCAGATGCGGTTCCATCACGGGGCCGCCAGCCTGGTTGACGGCATCCAGCAAGGTCAAAGGGCCTTGCAGGGTAGAGAAACGTCCAGGCGCTTTTACCGCACCCGCCACCAGCACCGAGCCAGACAGATCACCAACCAGATCAACGTGTGCCTGAACGTCAGTGGTCACGCCTTTGAGCTTCYGGCGAATCATGTCTTCGACCTGGATCAGGGTCATGCCGGCAACGAACTGATGACCAACGTACGGCAGGGAGATCATTCCCTTGTCGTCGATGCGCACTTTGAGTTGGGTACCGCCCGTAGAAAGCGGGGCGAACAGGCCACTGCCTTCTGGAGCGTTGTCGGTGATCAGCACGTTGATCACGTCACCGCTCATCAGGCGCACGCTTTGCGCCAGGGGAGTGGTGATTGTGGCTTTGGCCGGTTTGGCGGCTGGACGCATAAACGGTGCGATGGTGTTGGCGTTGATGTCCACCAGGTCATACGCAGTATTTTGGTTTTTGCTTTCGATATCGCCTTTGTAAGGGCCGGCACCGGACATGACGCCGCTGCAACCAGACAAAGTGAGGCTCACCAGCATCAAACCCGCAACAGCGCTGTTTCGCATGTTCAAGTTCAGGGGGCGAAGGGGCAGGCCGGAAATGGATTTAATCACGATGATCCTCGATCGATGCAATTAGGAAGCGGGTAATGCCGTAGAGCAGAAGCAGGGCCAGGAAGATGGTTGCCAGGTTGTACCAGCGCTCCGGATACAGGGCCATTTGCGGGGTGTTCGGGCTGACCACAGTGACCAGGGTGCGAATCTTCTTACTGGCTTCGATACGGGCGTTGTCCAGTGCGGCAACGGCGGTCTTGTAGGTTTCTTCGGCGATGCCGGCGTCCAGGGTAAGTTGCTGGAAGCGCGAGGCGACGACGTTGAGCTGGTCGCCATCGGGGGCGGACACCAGCAGGCGTTTTTCGGCACTCAACTGTTCACGAATGGCACTGACGCGTTGCTGCTGTTGCTTGACCTGAGGTGAGTCCGGGCGAAGCTTGTAGCTCATTTGCGTGAGTACGGCGCGCTCTTTGGAGTGCTCGCCTTCGAGGGTGTCGATGATGCTTGCGCGGCCTTGAGCCGAGCTTTTACCGTCCAGTACCTTGTTGCGGTTCTGGAAGCTCAGCAGCTCTTCCTTGCGTTTGGTGTAGTTCTTTTTCGCGCCTTCCAGCTCGCCCTGGGCGAAGCGCATCTGCTCGCGGGCGATGCTGTGGGAGACTTCGTTCACGAAGTGTTCGCTGGCTTCCAGAATGGTCTTGACCATTTGTTCGGCCAGTTCCGGGCTGAAGGCTTGCACTTCAACTTTCAGCAGGCCGGTGGTTTCGTCGTAATGGGCCGAGACCATGCGCTGGTAGTACTCGAGCAGGTCTTCGCGTTCGGTGTCGCTGGCCAGCCAGAAGAACGGGTCGCTGCGTTGCTTGCTGTATTGCTCGACCCAGTGCAGGCGATCTTCCAGCAGTTGCATCATGTCCATCGACACAATGTATTCGCGCAGGTAAAGGGTTTCTTCGCGGGAAGCCGGGTTGGCACCGCTGAGCAGCATGCTCAGGCCAGGCATTTGCGCCGCCGGGTTGTTGCCGTCCTGGCGTACAACCACTTGCGCGGAGCTGACATAGCGATCCACGGCGAAAAAGCTGTAGTAAACGGCGGCCAGTACCATTGGCAGCACGATCAGCCCCAGAGTCAGGCGCCAGCCCTTGAATTTACCCGTACTGCTCATATGCTCACGCATCCTTGAAATGAAACTGTCACGCCACGGTCAGGCGATCAGGTGTTGTAGGCCTTGATGCCTTCATCGACATCGTCATAGATCTGCACCCCGCCATCGCGCACCAGCAGCACGACGTCACAGAGCTTTTTGATTTCGGGCATGCTGTGGGATACCAGCACCACCTTGGATTTCTGCAGGCGAGTTTCGAACACGTCCGCGCACTTGCGCTTGAAGTGCGCGTCACCTACCGACATCACTTCGTCGATCAGGTAGTAGTCGAAGTCGAAGGCCATGCTCAGGCCGAAGGCCAGGCGCGAGCGCATGCCGGAGGAGTAGGTTTTGACGGGCTCGTCGATCCAGCTGCCGATTTCCGCGAAGTCTTCGACGTAGCGGACTTTCTGGCGCATGGCGTCGCCTTCCGCGCCGTATACCCGGCTGACGAACTTGATGTTTTCGCGCCCGGTCATGGTGCCGTGCAGACCTCCGGACAAACCCACTGGCCAGGAAATGCTCTTGTTGGTGACCACCGTGCCGGAGTCCGGTACGTCGGCACCGCCCAACAGGCGCATCAGGGTCGATTTGCCCGAGCCGTTACGACCGATCAGGCCGATGT
>NZ_JBFUIC010000239.1:0-6919 GCF_056402075.1 Pseudomonas sp. P4_C3 | reverse complement strand
GGTAATGTCATCAGACCCATAGGACAGAGCACGCCCATGACTTCCAAGCTGGAACAACTTAAGCAAATGACCACCGTGGTTGCCGACACCGGCGACTTCGAAGCTATCGCTCGCGTTAAACCCGTGGACGCCACCACCAACCCTTCCCTGCTGCTCAAGGCCGCGGCCATTCCGGCGTATGCCGGGCTGCTGAACGCCAGCGTCAATGACTGCAAGGGCGATGTGGGCCTGGCCAGCGACCGTTTTGGCGTGGCCGTGGGGCAAGAAATCCTGAAAGTGATCCCGGGCCGTATTTCCACCGAAGTGGATGCACGCCTGTCGTTCGACACTGACGCCGTGTTGAAGCGTGCGCATCGCCTGATCGAGCTGTACGACAAGGCCGGTATTGGCCGCGACCGTGTGCTGATCAAGATCGCGTCCACCTGGGAAGGCATCCGCGCTGCCGAGATCCTGGAAAAGGAAGGCATCCAGACCAACCTGACCCTGCTGTTCTCCTTCGCCCAGGCAGCCGCTTGCGCCGATGCCGGGGTGTTCCTGATTTCGCCATTCGTAGGCCGCATCTACGACTGGTACAAGAAAGCCAACGGCAACGACTACACCGGCGCGGATGATCCGGGCGTGCAGTCGGTGACGCGCATCTACAACTACTACAAGGCCAATGACTACAAGACCGTGGTCATGGGGGCGAGCTTCCGCAATCTGGGCCAGATCGAGCATCTGGCCGGCTGCGACCGCCTGACTATCAGCCCGGACCTGATCGACAAGCTGGCGGCGGATACCGGCAAGCTGGAGCGCAAACTGGTGCCGGGCCATGCCGGTGAAGCGCGCCTGAGCCTCAACGAGGCGCAGTTCCGCTGGTTGTCCAACGAAGATGCGATGGCGACCGAGAAGCTGGCTGAGGGGATTCGTCAGTTCGCGCGGGATCAGGAGAAGCTTGAGGCGTTGTTGCAGGCCAAGCTGTGATCTGAGTGGGTGTGATGCAAAAAGGGCGAACCCTCACAGGTTCGCCCTTTTTTGTTGATGCGGGGTTCTTGCGGACGCCATCGTCGGAACGCCGCCCGGAGCAAGCTCGCTCCTACAGGGGATCAATGGCGTTCGAGCGCATTCACCAGATCATGGAACGCTTCACGATTGGTGTCGTTCAGGCCCATGAGGATTTTGTGCGCTTCAAGCACTTTGATCCGCACCACTTCTTCGGACTGATCCTGGTCTGGCAGGTCGTCCAGGCATTCCGGGCATGGCACCGGCTGGTCGACGATGTTGAACACCTGCTCGAAGCCCATGGACTGCAGCAGACGGGTGATGTCTTCGTGGGTGGTGACGACGGTCGGCAGCAGGCCGACCTGTTGCCGCGACAGGATCGACAGCTTGGCCAGCAGGCCCAGGGTGGTGCTGTCGATGCTGCGGGTTTCGGTCAAATCGATCACGATCGCGTTGAAATTCTTCGCGGTGAAGATTTTCTCTATAGTCGCATCCAACGCCGAACACAGGGTCAGGCGAACTTCACCGACGAACTTGAGGACGAAGGTGCCGTCCTGCTCGGCGAACTGGATTCTACCAGTACTCATCAAAGATTCCTGCTCAACACCAACAGGGCGATATCATCCGGCATCTCCCCTAGCGTGGCCAATCCAAAAACCTGCCGCAGCCCATCCAGGGTGCCGCCCGCAGCCTTGACCCGTTGGGGCAACGCCGCCTCTTTTTCTTTGAGTGTGGGTTCTGGCAAAAGGTCCAGAATACCGTCAGACATCAGCGTCAGGCTGAACGTCGGTGGCAGTTCCAGCACGTGGTCTTCGTAGGTGGCTTCGTTGAAGAGGCCCACCGGCAGGCCACGCCCTTCCAGATAACGAACACTGTCTGGCGTGTACAACACTGGCAACGGCAGATGACCGCCGATGCTATAGGTCAACAAACCGGTCTCCTCGTCGATGACTCCACCGACCATTGTGACGTGTTTACCCAGCTTACAACTGATCAGGCCCCGGTTGATATGACCAAGAACCTCTGAAGGCTTGAATTCCGGCAAGGTGCCGCTGCGCCGGGACTCGAACAGCAAGCGCGTGGTCATGAACTTCAACAGCACGGTGACGAAGGCTGAAGAGGCGCCATGACCGGAAACGTCCGCCAGGTAAAAGGCTACCCGGCGCTCGTCGACCCGGAAGTAGTCGACGAAATCACCCGACAGGTACAGCGACGGGATGATCTGGTGAGCGAATTTGAACTCGTTGATGGTCCAGGGGCTGACCGGCAGCATGTTCATCTGCACCTGGCGACCGGCATTCTGGTCCTCCTGGAGCAGGTTCAGGCTGGCTTCGAGCTCGCGATTGGCCTTTTCCAGCTTCTCGCGGTAGCGCTGGTTCTCCAGCAACAGGCGCGCACGATCCAGGGCCCGGCGCACAGAGTGCTCGAGCACGGCCAGATCTTCGAGAGGCTTGATCAGGTAGTCCGCTGCGCCCAAGCGCAGGGCTTCGACCGCGTCGTTCATCACGCCCGCACCCGAAACCACAATCACCGGCGTTTGCGGCGACAACCCGGTCACCTGGCGAATGAGTTCGAGTCCGCCCATCTGCGGCATGCGCAGATCGCAGATGACCAGGTCGGGCTTGTCTTGCTCGAATACCTGAAGGCCCTGCTGGCCATTGCTGGCCTGCAAGACACTGAAACCACTGTCTTCCAAATAGGCGGCGAGGCTCGCGCGCACTACTTCGTCATCATCGATTATCAGCAGCGTGGCACTGGTTTTTGGCATGTGGGCAAACGGCGCCAGAATTAGGTTGGCGTAGCAGGCGGGGACTTTGGCCCGGCGCTGACTACTGGATTCGCTTTCTAGCCTCTCTGTCGCACCGCTATCGGGCATTTGCCCTACACACTTGTACACCAGAGGTGCCCTTCTAAGGCGCAGACGGTACTCCCATCCGCGGGGCGTTTCAAGCTCACACCGATGGTCGCTTGACGTCTTTATTTGTCAAATCACCGAGAGTTATAAGAACAGGCAGATCCGTAACCCAATGGAAGGTTCGAACCCACGAGTCAAACCGGCCGGGACTACAGTGAAAAGCGTGATTACATCCGCATGCGGGTCATCACAGACAAAAAAGGCGGCCTGTTGATGGCCGCCTTTTTCAGTTTACCGGTCGAGATCAGAAATCGTCTTCAACCTGACCGTCTTTCACCTTGAACTCACGGTTCTGCAAGTACGCATTGCGGATGAAGGTGTACTTGTCGCCGGTGATCAGCCTCTCGCTCGACAGCAGGTTGGCGCGAGTATCGACGACATCCAGGGCAAAGAACGAGTTACGCACCGGAATGTCGTTTACGTAACGATAAGCGCCGGTGTAGCTGTCGACGTACCTGGACGGTGCATCACGCAAGGTGCTTGGCCCCAGGAATGGCAGCATCAAATAAGGGCCGCTGCCGACCCCCCAGTAACCCAGCGTCTGACCGAAGTCTTCGTCATTGCGCTGCAGGCCCATTCTGGTGCCGACATCAATGACGCCCAGCAARCCGAAGGTGGTGTTGAAAATGATTCGTGCGGTATCGACGCCTGCGGCGCGAGGTTTGGCCTGCAGGATATCGTTGGCCAGGTTGCGCACATCRCCGATGTTSYKAAAGAAGTTGTGRACGCCGTCTTCGACAAACTGCGGCGTCACGTACTGGTAGCCCTGGGCCAGGGGTTTGAGCGCATAGGTGTCGATCACGTCGTTGAACTTGTAAATCGGGCGGTTGACGCTTTCCCAAGGATCCTCTTCCGTGGCTGCCTGGGCAACGAACGGAACCAGCATCACACTGGCGCACACACAAATCCTGGCTAGATGATTGCTCCAGCGCATAGAAAAACTCCTTGGTTTGTACTGGCTCGGGCACTTGGCCCGGGCAATAAGTTGCCAAGTATAAGACGTAAACGCTGTTTAAGGCACTTTGCACGAAATCCACATCGAAGGAATCGTGCAAAATGCGAGCGATTCACGTCCATGTCACTCAACTGTCACCGTCGCCCGCTAGCCTTCAGGCTATTTCAGGGACGTCCACATGCCGCTCGCCGAAGCCTTGCCCCAAACCGCACCCAGCCTGACCGCCGTACTGTTCGGTCTCAGTGGCTGCCTGGTGGATTTCGGCGCACACACGCGCCGGCACGGCAGCCACTCGGCCGAACACGCCGAGGCCACACCCGGCGCACTGGATAGCCTGCGCAGCTTGCAGCGCCGGCAAATCCCCTGCGCCTGGCTCGATGAGCTGCCCCCTGCCCTGAGCCAATCCCTGGCCGCTGCGTTGCCTGAATGGATCAAGCAATCGCAACATCTAGCAACAAATACCCCATGGCCCGCCCCGAACGCCTGCTGGCAAGCCTTGATGACCCTGAATGTCGAGCGACTCGACGGCTGCGTACTGGTGAGCGGCGAACCCCGCCTGCTGCAAGCGGGGCTCAATGCCGGGTTGTGGACCATCGGCCTGGCGTCCTGCGGCTCGCTGTGCGGATTGACGCCTCAGGAATGGCAAGCGCTGACCCCGCAGGGGCGTGACATCAAACGCGCCAGGGCCACGATACAACTGTTCGGCCTGGGCGTGCATTCGGTGATTGACCACCTCGGTGAACTCGACACCTGCCTGGCCGATATCAGCTTGCGTCGGCTCAAGGGCGAAAAGCCCTGACCGAGATCATGCAGGTTGCGCGCGAGTGGATTAATCTAAAGGTCAGGCATCGACCTTTGGCCTTCTGTCATGGTCTATGCCAGTGCCTATCGATTAAAGAAGGAAGAACGCCATGCCCGCCCGCGAACTGCAAGAACAGCTCAATGCCCTGCGCGAGCAATTGGAACAGAATCCTCCGCTTTCCGAAGCCGAGCGCGCTGACCTGCACGCGCTGATGGAACAGATCGAACTTGAACTTGAGCTGGAAACCAAAACCCAGGGATCCAGCCTCGCCGATGGCGTCAACCTGGCCGTGGAACGCTTCGAACTCGAACACCCTACCCTTGCCGGCACCCTGCGCAACATCGGGCAGGCCTTGGCCAACATGGGGATCTGAACCCTCCTGATGCAAAAAAGCCCTGCTGGCGATAGCAGGGCTTTTTCATTTCTGAAATTCGAAACTTGAACCTTGAACCTTGTAGGAGCTGGCTTGCCAGCGAAGGCAATCTACCAGTCGACTAATATGTCGGCCGAACCGCCGCTTTCGCTGGCAAGCCAGCTCCTACAGYTTGATGTTACTGACGGACGATGCAAAAAAGCCCCGCTGGCGATAGCGGGGCTTTTTCATTTCTGAAATTTGAAACTTGAACCTTGTAGGAGCTGGCTTGCCAGCGAAGGCAATCTACCAGTCGACTAATATGTCGRCCGAACCACCGCTTTCGCTGGCAAGCCAGCTCCTACAGTTTGATGTTACTGACGGACCAGGCGATGGTTCGGCAGCTGCACCTCTTCGGTGCTGCGGTACGGGTTGATATCCAGCCCGCCACGGCGTACATAACGCGCATACACCGTCAGTTTCTCCGGTTTGAGCAACCGCTGCAGGTCGAGGAAGATCCGCTCTACACACTGCTCATGGAAGTCCGAGTGCTGGCGGAAGCTGACGATGTATTCGAGCAGGCTCGCGTGATCCAGCGCCGCGCCACGGTACTCCACCGCCACGCTGCCCCAGTCCGGCTGGCTGGTGACCGGGCAGTTGGACTTGAGCAAATGGCTGTGCACGCTCTCCTCGACAATGCGCGAATCATCGCAACGCAGCAGTTCCGGCCGTGGATGCTCGTAGTTGCTGACGCTGATATCCAGCTCGTCGATGCACACGCCCGGCAAGGCCACGACGCCTTCGCTCTCGACATCCTTGAGACTGCGAATACGCACGCCCACCGGCTTGCCGGCAGCCGCCGACAAATCCTTGACCAACGTCGCCTCAAGGCTCGCGGTATCGGCAAACGGCGTCTGGTTCAGGGAGTTGAGGTACAGCTTGAACGACTTCGATTCGATGATGTTCGGCGAATCCGCCGGAATGCTGAATTCACCGATCGCCACCACCGGCTTGCCCGACGGCAGCAGCCAGGACAGCTCGAAGCAGTTCCAGAAGTCCACGCCTTTATACGGCAGGGTTTCAGCCGTCAGGCCCAGTTCCGCCCACTTCGCGGTGCGCGGGATCGGGAACAGCAAGGACGGCGTGTAGGTGGCGATGTATTCGCTGGACTTGCCCAGCGGCGAGTGTTCGGCTGCGGGATGCATGGCGGAAACCTGACTGAAGAATCAGCGGATTCTATCAGCCTTTGCTCCCGCCTTTGAGTGCTTACTGACTGACAGTCAATTTGCCGACCATGCCAGCCTCGTAATGACCGGGGATGTTACAGGCAAATTCGAGGCTGGTGGCCTTGCTGAAGGTCCAGGTCAGCTCGGCGGTCTTGCCCGGCTCCACCAGCACGCTGTTCGGGTCGTCATGCTTCATGCCGTGGTCCATCGAACCGTGATCCATACCGGCCATGTTGCCGTGGTCCATTACCTTCATGCCGGTGGGCGTCAGCATGCCGCTCTGCTGCATCTGCAACATTTCCTGCTGGTGTCTGGCGTGCATCGCCGCATCCCCCAGGTTGAACTCATGCAACAACTGGCCTTTATTGACCAGCACGAAGCGCACGGTTTCCCCGGCCTTGATGTCGATGGCCTGCGGCGTGAAGGACATGTCCTCCATCACCACCTCGATGCTGCGGGTCGCCTTGGCCGCCGGGGCCGGCTGACCGAAATCGTAGCTATGCCCGGCGTCCGCCCACACCGGTGAACTCAGCGCCAGCAAACACAGGATGTGCGCCACGGACTTGCGTAAAAACATCGTCATACTCCAACAAGATAAGGCTCAGCATGGGGAAAACTCTAAACTGCTGCCACTGCCCGCAACCTGACAGCCAGATTACAACTTTGTCAGGTTGACCTATATGAACGC
>NZ_JBFUIC010000238.1:0-6936 GCF_056402075.1 Pseudomonas sp. P4_C3 | reverse complement strand
ACGATTGCCGTATCCTCCAATGCAGCGGACGTTTTCAATGGCAGTGGCGCTGCGACCGGTGAAACGTTGCGCCAGAAGCGCCGTACCCCCATGGTCAGGGCAAGTACCGCAAAGCCGAACACTGAGCCGAACATCAGCGCCAGGGTGTTATGCGGGAAAATCTTGTAGAAGTCGCCCCCGGGAATGGCCGTGAACAGGTTGCCCATGAGCATCAGGGTCAGGCATAAAAACAACGCCAGTCCCCCACCGGAAGCCAGCGCCAGGGTCAGGCCGTTGCGCTGATACAACTTGCCCATGGCTTGCGGCCAGGCGTATTCGGCGTAAGTATGCAGGCGCACTTTGGCCATGGCTTTGGGTATGTTGACGTCGAATTCGTGTGGGGCGGCGTACTGACAGGCGTGCAGGCACGCGCCGCAGTTATGGCACAAGTTCGCCAGGTAATGGATGTCGGCCTGAGTGAATTCCAGGCGCCGGGTCATCGCCGGAAATACCGCGCAAAAGCCTTCGCAATAACGGCAGGCATTGCAGATGGTCATCTGCCGCTGGACTTCACTTTCGTCAAGATTCAGCACCGGGATCAACCCGCCCGACGCTTGGGGATCAAACAGTTGCATATCGAGACTCCGTGTTTGCAGATGAAACGCCAAAGCCCACCGAAGCGGCCGCCTGCACACCGGCGATGCGGCCAAACGCGGTACCGATGGCCATGCCGATGCCGGCGGTGTAGCCCTTGCCCAGAACATTGCCGGCCATCATTTCTCCCGCGACGAACAGGTTGGGGCTCGCGTTGCCGTTGAAATGCACGGCAGCGGTTTCGTCGGTGGCGAGGCCGAGGTAGGTGAACGTGACACCCGGTTTAAGCGGGTAGGCGTAGAAAGGTGGTTTCACCAATGGCCGCGCCCAATGAGTTTTGGCGGGCATCAGTCCTTGGGTGTGGCAGTCGTCCAACGCCGTGTGATCGAACGTGCCAACGCGGCAGGCGCGGTTGTAGTCCTCGACAGTCTTGACGAATTTTTCTTGAGGAAGCTTCAACTGGCGGGCAAGGTCTTGCAGAGTATTGGCGGTGGTGCCGGGAAAGACCGGCGGCATGAAGCGGCCGATGGCTTGTTGATCGATGATCGAATACGCCTGCTGACCGGGTTGTCCGGCCACCAGACGTCCCCAGATCGCATAACGTTTTGGCCAGAAATCCTCACCTTCGTCGTAGAAGCGTTCGCCATCACGATTGACCACCACGCCGAGAGATACGCAGTCGATTCGGGTGCAGATGCCGCCGTCATAGAGTGGCGCGCGGGCATCAATCGCGACCATGTGTGCTTGCGTCGGATCGCCGATCACATCTGCGCCAAGGTCGAGCATGCGCCGTAGCAAAATGCCGGTGTTGAATCGGGTGCCCCGGATCAGGAAATTGTCCGATGGCCATTCACCGCGCTCGTTCTGACCCCAGGCTTCGCGCAGCCATTCACGGTTGGATTCGAAGCCGCCGGCCGCCAACACGCAGGCCCGGGCTTCAATGCGTTCTGCGGCGAAACGCTGGCCATCGACCTCATGTTCGCCCACATGGGCGGCGACGAATTTCCCCTCATCCAACTCGATGTCGGTCACTTGCGTGTTGTAGCGAACTTTTACACCCAGGCGCTCGGCGCTGCGGAAATACGCATTGACCAGCGCTTTGCCGCCGCCCATAAAAAATGCATTGGTCCGCGCCACGTGCAGCGCGCCGGACAGCGGTGGCTGAAAATGCACGCCGTGTGAACGCATCCAATCGCGGCAAGAAGACGATGCCCGAATTGCAATGCGTGCAAGCTTTTCATCCGTGAGGCCACCGGTGACCTTCAACAGGTCTTGCCAGTATTCTTCTTCCGGATAGGCATCGATCAGCACGTCCTGCGGTTCGTCGTGCATGCACCGCAGATTACGGGTGTGTTGGGAGTTGCCACCGCGCCAGATTTTCGGAGAGGCTTCCAGCAGCATCACGCTGGCGCCTGCTTCTCGCGCCATCAGAGCGGCGCACAAGGCAGCGTTGCCACCCCCTATGATTAAGACATCGATCATTATCGCTCCTCGATTTGCAAGGAAGCGGGAACGAAGTGCTCCTTGCGAGTGGGGAGAACGATAGGGTGGGGAAGGAGTGGCCGAAAGGCTGCTTTTGACGCGGGGTGTTTAGTTTTTCTAAAGGCTTTGTCGTCAGGAGAGACTTATGTGTCCGGGGTTGAAGGAGGATTACGCGTCTACCCCTTCTATCCACGTAGCTCCAGGCCACTGTTTGTCGACGACCAACTGTCGCGCCACGTCGACGATGACCAACCGCGTTGCCAGCGCCGCCGGAGAGAGTTCGTCGTCAGCCAGCGTCGCCAGAAGATTACGTCGGCCCACATGGGGATCGGCAATCCTGATCAGTGAAAGTCCGGACCCGTCTTTCAATGCAGCGGCCGCCCCCGGTTGTATCGTCGCCGCATGACCGGCCCGAACGGCGTTCATCAAAACAGCGAGACCGTCGACTTCCATAATGACATTGGGTGTTAGCCCGACCCGCTCGAACGCGCTCATCAATGCCGAGCGCAATCCATGTTGCGCGCTGGGCATCACCAGCGGCAGGCCGCCAAGGTCGGCTAACTGCACGCTGTCACCAGAAGGCGCTTGTGGCAGGCTGGGCGAGGCAATGACAAACAGCTTTTCATCCAGCAGCGGAGTCACGCTCCAGCGTTTACCCCCTTCGAGCTGGAACAGGATGGCCAGGTCAATTTGCCGTGCGTTGAGCTGCGCCGCCAAGTGGCCGGAAAGCATTTCCACCAAATGCAGTTGTATGTCCGGATAACGCGCACGCATTGCGTTGATCAACGGCAACGCGAGCACCGTCGCGGTAGTCGGTGGTAAGCCGACGCTGACATAACCGCTCATTCGCCCGCGATGGGCGGCCATGATTGCGTTTTCCGCCTGGCGTAGCGTCAATTGGGCATGGTGTAAAAACGCAAATCCGGCGCTAGTGGGCGTCACGCCGGTAGAGGTTCGATTCAGGAGGCGGGTGCACAGTTCGCTTTCCAGCTTGGAGATTTGCTGACTGAGGGCTGACACACCAACGTCCAGTTCAAGTGCCGCACGCCCCAGGCTGCCAAGCTCGATGATTTTTACGAAATAGCGCAGTTGTCTCAATTCCAATGTGGCTGCTCCCCGCGAATTTGTTATTCAAATACCTGAACGTTTGCCACGCAAGTTACGAAGCCCGAAGAGGCAGCATTGTCGCAGGTTTGGGTTGACCGTTGAGCGCGTGCGCTTTGTCGAGGACTGGTAGCAGTTGACCCGAAGCTGTCATCGAGACTGTGGCCACTGATCCTGTACTTCATACCAGGGCGCCTTGGACGTCACTTCTACATGTTGCTGCTTGTCGGTAGTAAAGGTCGTGTCTAGCGAACCCAGCGYTATAGATATCCAGTCTGCGTATTCACCCCGGCTTCGCGACCAGAACAGCGACGAACCGCACTGGCCACAGAACTGACGAAGCACTGATTCGGAGGAGCGGTAAGTCGTGATGCACTCCGTGCCCTGGATGATATGCAGGTCAGTTCGCAGCACGCTGCCATAGCTGGCAAACGCTGCCCCGTGACTTTTACGGCATTGGTTGCAATGGCAATGTGAAACCGCTTTGGGGCGTGATTTTATTTCGTAACTGACGGCGCCGCAGAGGCAGCTGCCTTGGAAAGTGCCGGTCATTTTTTGAGGTGGCCAGGTAACTAAACGGGTCAATTTAAACGTTGGCACGAGGAGTGTCGAATGACTGCTCCTGGCCGATTGTGTTGAAAAAGTCGGCCATGGTTTGCGCATCGGAAAAGTACGCGTCCGAGATTGAAATCTTTACTTTTGGCAGAGGCTTCCGGACTCGGATTTCACGTAGCAGTGTGCAAAAAAGGCGTTTTAACCAGTCAATGACCAGGCTGTTTGGGCGAACCGACTTTTTCAACAGAATCGGCCAGAAGCGGTCAGTAGCTCAAAACACTTAAAAACCACTGGTTGCTAAAGTAATCAGGATCCGAAAATAGCTCACTCGGTCGAAGGTACGGATGCTTTGCTGCCCAAGCGGATTAGTTCATTGGAGAAACACAGGCCGACGATGATCAGTGCCGCTCCCGCGTACAGGCTTTCGCGCGGTACTTCATTGAGCGCCACAAACGCCAGCAGGGCGGCGAACAGCGGCTCGGTCAGTTCCAGCGCCTGCACTTGGGATGGCTTGAGATACTCGATGGCCTTGGTGGTGCAGAAGAAGCCAAGGATTGTCGGCAGCGCGGCCAGCGCTAACAGTGCGGCGATCGCCAGCGGCGACAGCTCGCCGATCACGAAATCATCGGCCGCGGCCGGCATCAGCAGGTACAGGCTGCCAAAGAACAGCAATTGCCGGGTGAAGTGCAGTCCCCCCGACACGCCCATCCGCTTCATGGCAACCGAAAACGCCCCATAGCCGCAGCCGGCCATGGAGGCTAGCGCAGCACCTTGCAGGGTAAAGCCCTGCTGCAGGTCGGCGCCGAAGATCACCGCGATCCCGGCGATAGCCAGTGCGGCGCCCACGGTCGCGTTCGCGGTGATGGCATCCTTGAGAAAAATGCGCCCCAGAATGATCGAGGAAATTGACGCACTGGCCATCAGCACCACCACCACACCTGCTGCAGCGTAATGTCGATAGGCGGACGTTTC
Organism: Pseudomonas sp. P4_C3; assembly: GCF_056402075.1. Lineage (NCBI taxonomy): Bacteria > Pseudomonadati > Pseudomonadota > Gammaproteobacteria > Pseudomonadales > Pseudomonadaceae > Pseudomonas > Pseudomonas sp. P4_C3. The sequence goes on along the minus strand of NZ_JBFUIC010000238.1, from coordinate 2,250 downwards.
GAAGTGGAACAGCACAAAGATGCCAAGGAACGCGCAGATAGCCGCCTGAGTCCATTTAATCGGGGCTAACGACTTTGTCGCCCCCAAGGGAGAAGTCAGAGGGCTTAGCCCTTGGTTATGCAATATGAGTTGACGAACGTTGCAGTGTGCTGCAAAGACTGACGTATATCCGGTTTGGCTATTCCATACCTGTTGGCAAATTGCTCGACCGCCGCTGTATCAAAACGAGTGGTCTGGATAAAGTCCAAGGCTTCGGGTTTTGTATTCAAAATCCGCGCGACGGGAGGAATACTCAGTAGCAACTTCAGCAATCGGAGTGAAATGTAATGCTTGGGAGACTTTAAGCCCAAAGGTTGTGCCACCTGTACCAAGAGTTCTCGCAAATTGGGAGTTTGGTCATCAAGCGCCAGCAGTTCCTGACCCACCATGGCAGGATCAAAAGCACAAACCGCCACCAGTTCAACCAGGTAATCCACGGTGACCAGTGGCAGCCAGTGCTTGGCGGTACCAGGCACTGCAGTCAGCTTTCCCTGCACAAGGTTGCGTATCAGCTCCACTAGCGGCTGACCGTCAACGATATGCCCCGTGCGGCTGTGGCCACAGACCGTCGCGGGGTGGACAACGGTAATCTCCCCACCCTTGGCGGACATGACCTCCAGGGTCGCAAAATGCGCCTCCAGCTTGCTCGCCTCGTAACCACCGACATGCCGGTAGACGGCAGGCCAATTCGTCAGCTCCGGATTACGAGGATCAATCCCGATGCGTTGCAGATGTTCATGATTTTTCAGCATGTAGCCGCCGATCATCACTAACCGGCTTTTTTGCTCAGCCGCCAACAGCGCCACGCGCTTTGCCCCTTCTACGTTCACCGCACGAGATCGCTCCACTGAAAGTCCCCAGGCGAAGTGGGCGCCCAGGTGGAATACGACGCTGGCGTGCCTTAGCACTTCTCGATCAGCAAGACTCAGCCCCAGGTTGTCCCGTTCCAGATCGCCAGCTACGGCAAATACCCGGGTTGCGCACCCGCCCAAATTGTCGATTTGCTCCCGCAGTTCAGCTAGTCGCTCCGGGCGACGCATCAACACCCGAATGGTGTGACCTTTTGCACTCAGGTACGCCACCAAATGTTGACCGATGAAACCGGTACCCCCCGTGACAAAGCACTCCACGCTCATTTCCCTGTTCCTTGTTTAAGGTGAGGAACCAAGCGTAAACTATCGACCCAACTCTATGGTCAAGCGGTGTTTTCATGAAAATCGGCGAACTCGAGGCCCGCAGCGGTGCCAGCCGCCATACGCTACGTTACTACGAGCAAATCGGCCTGATCTCACCGCAGCGGCGAACTAACAACTATCGCGATTACACAGCGCAAACTCTGCAGGATCTGGGCTTTATCCAGCGCGCGCAAAGCATGGGGTTTTCCCTGGGGGAAATAGGCGAGATTCTGGATGCGCAGCGGAACAAGCTGATCGATTGTGCTGACGGCGCCAAGCTAATTGAAAAGAAGATGGCAGAAGTCAAACAGAAAATCGCCAACCTCCAAAGTATTTATCGGTATCTGGATGAAGAGCGTGCAAACCTCGAAGCCAGTGCTGCCAAACAACTTGAGCTTCAGCAGTTGAACAACTCTTCCAACTGAACGGTCAGCATCTAGAGAGCGGAAGCTGCAGCCTGCTTCAAGTTTCAAGCCCCCTTATGCATTTTCTAAAGCCTTCTGGCCAGGCCCTGGACAGCAAACGTCCGCCCAACAGACCTTGCGTGGTTAAACGGGCGCCCATCTATGCGGCAGCAACTCGGTAATCTGTATCCGTCCGGCGGTGTCCTCTAGCCCGCCCTGAAAAGCTATGGTATCCGTCCTTTGGGCGAGTCGGCGAAACAGAGTGACTCGTGTAGTGGTCTGTCTGACTGGAACAATCGGCGCCAAGGTATTGATGCCTCGTCTGCACGTCAGAGATGACCGAGATTGGCCTATCTCTGACGTTCGTATAGATGGCGAGTCATGGCAGCAGCAACTGTTGAGATTAGAAGCCGCCACAGACACCGTGGGCCTTCTGCCGAGAACGTATTTCCAGGGAAATGAACGTTTACCCGATTTGTGTCTATAAGGAAGAAGTCATTCCGGCGTCATCAGCACTGCTAACGTCATGTTGATGAATTCCTCGTTCTTGCTGATCGTTGCCAGCGCGCCGCGCACATTGCCTCCAATCTCACCCGAGCCGCGCTGCTCGACCCACATCGTCAGCTCCATGA
>NZ_JBFUIC010000237.1:0-6961 GCF_056402075.1 Pseudomonas sp. P4_C3 | reverse complement strand
ATATTTTCCTGTATCGAAGCGCGATCGATCTCGCTGCCGGTGTTGCTGAAGATCAGCAATGGGGACCTGAGATCTTCAATCCATGCGGGCGATACAGCGTGGCCATGGGATCGCGCGGCGAAGAACATATCAAGGCCTATGCGAAGCAACTGACAGCTTTAGGCGAGCGTCATCAAATACTCAGTGCTACGGAAATTTCGCAGATCACAGGTACACCTGCCTATACGGCTGGCCTGTTCATGCCTGGCACGGTCATTGTGCAACCGGCTGCATACATCCGAGGCGTCGCGGATAGCCTGCGTGCAACGGTACAGGTATTCGAGCAGACACCGGCTTTATCCTTTGAAGTTAAAAACGGCAGCTGGCTGATCAAGACACCTGACGGCTCCGTGACAGCCCAAAAAATAATCTTGGCCAACAATGGATACGCGCGTGACTTTGGCTTCTTTCAGAAGACGCTCATGCCTATCTTCACCTATGCATCCATGACGGAGGCGTTTGATCCCGACCTGCTTTCTGGACAAAGACAGTGGGCCGCCACCCCTGCCCTGCCCATGGGCACGACCGTGCGGCGAATCGCTGGCAGGGACGGTGATCGAATACTGATTCGTTCACGCTACACCTTTAGCACCAAGGTGCAGGTCAGCGAAAACGCGGTGAACAGCGCTGGCAAGGCTCATGATAAAAAATTCGCCAGTCGTTTTCCGATGCTACCAAAGGTTCGTATGCAGTACCGGTGGGGTGGGGAAATGGCGGTGACACTGAACGGAGTACCCGCCTTTGGAGAAGTTGCGCCTGGTGTGATCAGCGCTTGCGGCTGCAACGGCCTTGGGGCGTCTAAATCCACCGCTGCCGGGATCGCCGCAGCAGATTTCGCGATGGAAAAAAGCACGCCGATTCTCGACATCTTCAACGACTACGCGCCGCCCAAGAAGTTGCCAGCAGAACCTTTCCTCAGTATCGGGGCGAGCGCCAATCTTTATATGAAAGAGCTGCTCGCTGGCCGTGAGTAAGGTGACCTCGCCTTGGTAAATCAAAGGCGTTTCCCACGGCGACCCGCGTTGTCTATTCGAGAGGTAAAGGGCTATGCAATTCAACTGCAATATGTCGGAGCAAGAACTCCTGATGCATGGAGTGATTATGCGGGAGGCACTCCTGCGAATCCTTGCCCGTCATTCCCCACTTTGCGGGATCGACGGCGGGGATACTGAAACCTGTGTTCGCTCCTTGGCTGATGCCCACTTGAACATCGGCCTGCCTCCCTTCAAGGGCAACCCCCTGCCCTCGTCCTTGCACTCCACGGTCTCACAGGCGTTATCTGACGCTCCCAGAATTCAGAGTGACTTCAAAACTCTGCTAACAGCGCTTGAGCCCCTATTACGCAATAGCCGGTGGATAAAGCGACTCGCTACTGAAAGGGATGATGCCGGCCTCGAAGAAAAACATCGGCATGCATTGATTCTCGGAGAAGGCGCGCTGTTCGAATGTTCAACGATGACAGTGGGACTGGCTGTGATGGCGCCCAACCTTTGCTACCCCTTCCATGCGCATCCCCCTGCAGAATTCTACGTCGTTTTATCAGAAGGTGATTGGTACCGGGAAGATGTCGGATGGTGGAATCCGGGGCCTGGCGGTGTGGTGTTCAACCCCCCGTCAGCTGTCCATTCAATGAGGTCTACCCACAAGCCGCTGCTAGCACTATGGGGCCTGATACACGAATCGTCACAGCCCATTCGTGAACGCAAAACTTCAGCGGATCTGGTGTTCCCTGGCGGACGATCAGAGCAGCCGTAATCCAGCATTCGCTTAGTTACATCGGCAGCCACCCGTCAACTCGGATCTAAGTCACACATATTGAATGCCGAGCCGCCTTGGTCGCGGCATAGACCGAATGCAGCGGGGAGCCCTTTTTGTGCGCCACCGAGGCGTTGAGGACTACCGACGCCCCCTCGCTGAGCAGCGGCAGCGCCTTTTGCACGGTGAAGAACAGACCGCGGACATTGGCGTTGAACTGCCTGTCGAAGTCCTCCGGCGTCACCGCCTCGAACGACGAGAGACTGCTGACGCCCACGTTGGCGAACAACACATCGATCCTGCCCAAGCGCGTGCCGACTTCAGCATAGAGGGCGTCCAGTGCTTCCAGATCGGAAACATCCGCGACGATGGCCACGGCGCTTTCGCCAATTTCGGTGGCGGCTTTATCGAAGGCGGATTTGGTGCGGCCGACGATGACGACATTTGCGCCTTCCTGGGCGAACAGCTTCGCTGAGGCGAGGCCGATGCCACTGCCGCCGCCTGTGATTACAGCGACTTTTCCAAGYAGTTTTCCCATTTCATGTACTCCTTGCATCGATAGGGTGTGATAAAGCGCGTCGCACCGGCGCGGTTACGTCTGGAACAGCGCGAAGGTGAGGAACATGTCGAGGTAGCCAGGCATCACGCCCTCCGCCAGCACGCCAACCATCGACACTTGGCCACTGCTTGCCGGGATGTCGCGCTCCACCTTCGCGGCGCTGTTCAAGTCGGTCGTCGGAGTGCCGCCGCTGACCTACGTCGCGACGTGGCGTATTTATCGTGCCAAGCTCATCCTCGCTGCCGGCCACTCGATCGCAGCTGCGGCGCAGCAGACGGGATACGGCAGCGACATCACACTCAGCCGCGCGTTTAAAGCCGCGACCGGCGTGTCACCTGGACAATGGCGGCGCGAGCGGCGGACCTCCGGCCGCAATGATCCGCAGCCTGATAGATTGGTGACGCTAACTTAACTCGGGTTTGAAGTTGACCTGCCGATGGTCGTGGCGCTATCCGGGGTAAGGCTGAACCCCGTGAGCAATTGCCCATCGTAGGGAGCGACAGGGGCAAAACCAGGGGCATGTTCATGACTCTTCGGCCTGTAAAGTCGAGGTAGAGCCCTGGTGAAATGTTCTTCGGGGATCCGGACAGTCTTTAAGTTGCCTTGGCGAGAGATCATCAGGGTTAAATCTCCATTCTCGAACAATGGATGCTTTCAACCCTGAATGCAGAGATGAAGGGCCGATTCCTGCCCTCCAAATGGTGTTAGCGCAGCTGGTCGATGTTCTCGTCGATTCGGCCTTGAATGGTATCCAGGGTGTCTTGGGTGATCACGCGTGGGTACAGGTTCTCGGCGATGGTCGCAAACTGGCTCGCGACGTTGCAAATTTTGTCAATGATGCCGCCAGCAGTCTCCACTGAGACCTCTGCTTCGTCTGCAAGTCTGAGCATCGCGTCTCGATCAATCTCCAAGGCCTCGCCCATCACGTCCATCTGGTGATAACCGCCCGGTCCCTCGCAGAAAGTCACATCGTAGGCCGGCGCCAGCTGCCATGCACCGGACGGAGACATGACGTAGGCGAAGTTTTTTGGGTGGTCGTCTCGGTTGTTGAATGCAACATTGAAGACGGCGCGCTCGAAGGCGATAGCTTTCTCTCGCACATCGTTGGTGCACATCTGCGTCGCACGCAAGAAGTTGACATAGTCCAAGGACCCCGGTGACTTGTAGTCGGCCCCGGTAAAGACTGCAAGGCTTTGCATGGGCACGCGCTTRCCGTCCATACGATCAAAGCGCTTACTCGCGAAGGCTGCCAGCCCGTTGGGCAGACTGAAATGCCGGGTGTCCGGGGTCTGGATGCCGCACATGCGCAAGCACTCGGCATAGACCATTTCGATAGCACACACCTCGGGATGTTCTTCTTTTGCCGGGAACTTGATGAGCCAGGCTTCAAAGCCCGGCTTGGCGGCGGTGGTGAAGGCTCCACTTTGAGGATCGCGATAGACCAACGCCTTTGGCCTGGCGCCTTGAGGGGAGCCCCCTACCAACAGTAACGTCTGCAGGAATTCCCCACCTTCCCCATTGAGAACTTCCTGAATCTCAGCCGCAAGCAGTTCAAGGGGGATATGCGCTTGCGGCTCCTGCCCTTCGGGAGCCACGGGCTCGAACGACATTGCCCCCATGGCATTATTACCAACATAGGCCAGCCGCTCCAGAGGTCCTATGCGTGCTGTGTTGAGGCCGCGGCGCCTGAACAACCGGTCCATCAGCAGCAGGCCCCAACCGTCAGGCAACGAGTCATAGATAGGCCCTGGCAGGCCCAACTGATGTGACGGAAAACCTCGACGTAGTTGGGGGCCGTCCAATGGAAGTGTGTAGGACGACAGCTCCAGGCCTCTGCTCTTCGCTTCATTGCTGTACTCAAACACAATCTGTGGGCGACCGGTGATAGCGGTCGTAGACACAAGCGTGCCCCACAGCCAACGTTCACCCCACCCCTCGTAGTAGACGTCAACCTGCTCAAGCATTATCGGACTTCCTCTTGGTGCGATGACGATTGACAGTGTTTTCGTATCGGCGAATGTCTTCAAGGCTATCGAGCTTTGGCAAGAACAGCCCTTCGAGCTCCTTGGTTCGTCCAAGGACCATGGCCACGCGGACCACATTCTCGAACCCGACATTGCGCCCAGCTTCAAGGTTGGAAACGGTATTGGTCCCGATACCGGCGCGACCGGCCACTTCGGCTTGCGTCATCTGCAAAGCCAGCCGTTCCGTGCGCAGACGATTGCAGAGCCGCTTGACGATTTCACTCGGCTTGCTGAAGCTTAAATCCAACATAACGTGTCGTCCGTCGCTGCACACCATTTAATACCCAAAATTATAGAATTAACCGCAATCCAGTTCAAGATGCGTAATTCCCTTGTTTTGTGTTTTATATTGGCTTTTCCTGTATTAATCACGGCCTATTGGAATTAATTCTGTTCTTTTGAAGATTCGTCCTGCAGGTATCATTTTCCCTGCCTCAGCGATGAACGTAAGCGCGCCATAAACCTCACATACAAGACTCGCAGCCGATCCCCGATGCTGTGCTCCCGATTCCCTCTGGAGTCAGCCCCGCCATGATGCGACCCGATGCTAAAGTCGAAAAAGTCTATCTCTACCCAAAGCCCGTCGGCTTTCTAAAATCCATTAATGGCCTGGCCGCACTGGTCGAGTTGGATAAAGCAGGTCGTCACGAGCACAGCCTGCCGGCGTTGGCTCAGTTGAAAAACTGGATGGAAAAGACACAGCCTCAGGTCACAGCTCAGAACGCCCTGGGCAAAGCCATCAGTTATCTGGCCAACAACTGGAACAAACTTGCGTGGTATGTCGAGGAAGGCTACTTGCCGATTGACAACAACCCTGCCGAACGCGCCATCAGGCCCTTCGTGATCGGAAGGAAGAACTGGTTGTTCACCGACACGTCCAAAGGCGCGATGGCCAGTGCTCAACTTTACAGCCTGGTCGAGACAGCCAAAGCCAACGGCCAGGAGCCCTATGCGTGGCTGCGCCACGCACTTGAGCGCCTGCCGACGGCTTCTTCGGTTGAGGATTACGAAGCTTTACTGCCCTGGAACTGCTCGCCGGTATCGCATAATCCATCTTGAGGCTGGTGGAGGTTTACGGAGCTTAATGAATACGAGCGGAGCAACGATCATGGAATACGACGATAAACTGATTGAAGAAGCCGTGCTTGCCCTGTTGGCAGCTTTCAGTTTCGATAACGGCGATACGTAGAACGTCAGTGCGCTGCAGTGTTGCCGGCCGTATGGAGTTTCTACTGAACGCACAAGCGCACTCCTGCCCTACGTCAGGTTCACTACCCCTGCCAGTTTCGGTTGAGGCGTTACATTAAGACCAACAGGTGCGCCTGATGGTCCATGAAAATGAGTGCGACTGCGGGCTTCTTCGAGTGTTCAACATTTATTTGACCACCCGAAGAATATCCCGAATCAAGAGCGTTTATGAGACAGGGAGTATTTCACGATACTCTGGTCTGCCCGCACTTCCATCTCAACCTCCGCCCCCATAATCAACGGGTAATGATCAGGTATATGCCCTGCGGGAAAAGCAAATATTTTAGGCACTTTATATTTTTCTGTAATTTGATGAATCAAGCTATAAGCAGCCTCGTCAAAATCCGACTTCACGCCGCCTATATCCCGCATGGAGCCTATAATGATGCCTTTTATTTTAGCCAACACACCTGCCGTTTCCAGCGTTTGCATTTGCCGATCGATTCTATAATAAGCATTTTCTCCGACCTCCTCCAAGAACAATATTGCTCCCTTGTAATCGAAGTCGTAGCGGGTTCCAGAAACGGCTCCAACAATAGTCTGGTTTCCACCCACCAGTCGCCCCTTGGCCTTGCCCGTTTTATTCAGTGCATGTGAAACAATCTTATACTCTGGCGCGTGGTCTTTCAAAATATCAAAAATCTTGCCGTAGGCAGACGGCGGAGGAGGAACGCCATTACTCAGGGTTCGTACGACGTTGTGCCCATGGATCGTAGCGATACCGTGGCGATTGAAAGCGCTGTGCAGGTAAGTGATATCGGAATAACCAATCAGCCATTTGGGATTTTTACAAATGGCACTAAAATTTAGTCCATCCAGCAACTGTACACTTCCATAACCCCCACGAGTCACCCAGATAGCGTCGATATTCGGGTCATCGCACGCCCATTGTAAATCTGCCAACCTTTGCTGCGGGGTGCCTGCATAGGCATAATGATTGTCATACTTCTCAAAGCAGTTTTTTGAATATACAAAATCATACCCCTGCTCTTTAATCATCGTAGTAACGTGATCCAAAAAGGCCGGATTGGTCAAATAACCCGCTGGCGAAACTATAGCGATCCTGCTTCCACTTTTCAGGGACTTCGGCAATCTCATGTTACTCATGTTTTTCTCCTCTAATTGGCTGAACACAAACTCAGCATACCAGAGCCATTCAATAGTCCCACTTACGCTTTCCTGATGAATCATTACAGGAAACTTCGCAATTTCTTTCCACTTCAGCAAACAATTAACTACCTTTAATACAGCAGCTTCATTATACGAATTACATTTCGTATGCTTTGGCTGTATCGAAAAACGACTGATACCTCATTGAATGCACCTCACCATAGGG
>NZ_JBFUIC010000236.1:0-6978 GCF_056402075.1 Pseudomonas sp. P4_C3 | reverse complement strand
CGCTACTCCTGATTAAGCCGATTCTTCACCTCGATCCATTGCGCCATGTATTGAGTGCTCTTGTGCTGGTGATGACGCAGCATGCTGCCGGTAAAGTTATCGCGTCTGATGTTTGCCAGATTCCGTTGGCAATCGACCAGCCGCTGGATCAAGGCCGGGCCATGAACGGATGTCTGGTAGCGGCTCGCCAGCAGGGTTTGCCCGTGCGCCTGGGCTTGGAGCCAGCGCGTCTTGTCGTTGTGCAGTTGCACTGCATGATCGGCGAACTCGCGTGCCGAACGGGTCACTGCACCGGGCCACGCCTCTTCGCCATGCATCGCTTCCGCCCCGACGGGTGTCGTCACATTCGGTGTGCCACAGAGCATCGCATCGACAATCTTGCCTTTGATCCCCGCGCCAAAACGCAGAGGCGCCATACAGACCCGTGTCAACGACATTACCTGCAGGGCGTCCTGCGCCCAGTTCATCACATGAAAACCTTGTGCGGGGTTATGCAGGGCGGTTGCCTTGGGTGGTGTGTAGGCACCATAGATATGCAATTGAGCGCTGGGTAGTTGCTCGCGAATCAGCGGCCAGATCGCGGTTTTCAACCAGAGCACCGCATCCCAATTGGGTGCATGGCGAAAGTTGCCGATATGCAGAAAATGCGCCCGGTCTTCGAACGCTACCGGTGCGCTGGCCGGAAGATCGACCATCAATGGGCACCAGTGCAACAAGTTGCGTGGAATCCTGAACTGCTCGACCAGCAATTCGATTTCCACTTCGGAAACCATCAGCGTCAAATCACAACGATAAAACGAGGCGATTTCGCGCTTTGCCAGATCGGTGTTGGCCATGTGTTCAAATTCTTCACGCTCTGCCTGGGCGAACAGGCCACTGAAGTCATTGTTGTCATCACTGGTTTTCAAACGCTCCTTGAGGCGTTGATGCCGGCCATGCCTGAGGCTTTGCAGGTCGCAACTTTCGAGCACGCGCAGGGCATCGGGACAATGCTTCTCGACCCGCCATCCGAACTGTTCCTCCATCATGAATTGATCGAACAACACGATGTCCGGCGCCAGTTCGCTGATGAACTCGTCGAAACTGCTGTTGTTCAGCTCGATCGGCACTTCGCGAATGCCCAACGCCGTCAGGTCTGCGCGTTGTTCGCCGAAGCCCGCCGGGCTGCTGAACGTGATGTCCCAGCCTTGCTGCAGGAAAACCTCGAGGATTTGCATGACATGCCCGCTGGCCGCGGAAGAGCGGGGCTCGGGCCAGACGTAACCAATGACCAGGACTTTGGTTGCGCGGGGCTGGTTCATGTACGGGAATTCCTTGAAGCGAAGACAGGGCAGGGACGAAAAAGGCGCGCATTAAACCACAGCGGATCGCAACGTCACTCGAGAATGTCTATGACCTTGTCGCGCAACTGATCGATGGAGAACGGTTTGCCGATCAAGTGCATGCCTTGAGGCACTTCGATGGTTTCGGCATAACCGCTGGCAAACAGGATCGGCAAGGCTGGACGTAAAACACGTGCTTCATTGGCCAGTTCGCGGCCGTCCATGTTCGGCAAGCCCACGTCGGTCATCATCAGATCAATGTGCTGGCTCAAGTCCTTGAGTGTCTCCAGCGCCTGCTCGCTGCCATTGGCTTCCAGCACCTTGAACTCCAACTCCTCCAGTACATCGACGATCAGCATGCGCACGATGGCATCGTCTTCGACGACAAGGATGGTGGAGCCGTTGACGGATGACATAGTGAGATTCCCGATAAAATTGGCATTGCCAGCGTTCGAAAATACCAGCTTCTTGCATCAGTAAGTGGCGGATCCCGACAAGTTCCCGACGCGATGCAAAAAAGAGTGCGGCGCAGGTCACGCAAGGATAACCCGCCGCTTTGCGCGGTCGCAGCGGAATGTAGGACCTTGCGCGAAACCATGTCAGAAAATTGGATCAATGTGCCAGTTTTGCGGCAAACTCCTTGCATCCCGACAGTTCGACAAGGCCTGACCCATGACCTCCGCGTCCACGGTTGATGAGCAACGATTTCGTAAACTCCTGAGCCGCAACATCAGCCTGCCGTTGGGTCTGGGCCTCATCAGCGCGGTGTTCTTCGTTTCGCTGATCAGCTATTTACTGTCGACGATCCAGTGGGTGCAACACACCGACCGGGTGATCAATAACGCCAATGAAGCGCTCAAGCTGACCGTGGACCTGGAAACCGGGATGCGCGGTTTCCTGCTCAGTGGCGACGAACATTTCCTCGATCCCTACGAAACCGCCAAACCGCGAATTGCCGTGGCCCTCAACACCTTGCTCGAGCTGACCGCCGACAACCCGGTGCAGACTGACCGCTTGCTGCGGTTGCAGGCATTGCAGCTGGAATGGGCCAGCTACGCGCAATCGCTGATCGATTTGCAGCGCAGCAGCGGTGACTATCGCGCCGTGGTCAAGGCCGGACGCGGCAAACGCCTGACCGATGAAATTCGCAAGCAATTCGAGGACGTGATCGACTCCGAGCAACAACTGCGCACCGCTCGCAATGAAGACGTGCGGCGCACCACAGTCTGGAGTATCAGCCTCTATCTGTTGTTCATTGCCGGCGTCAGTGGCTTGCTGGCGTATGTCGGGCGCCGCGATTTGCTCAATCTTTCGCAAAGCTACGGCGTCAACCTCGCTGCCCAACAGGCCAGCGCCCATCGCCTGGAGCAGCAAGCCTGGTTGCGCAACGGTCAGACTCAACTCGCCGGGCAGGTGCTGGGACAGTTGAGCCTGAGCCTGCTGGGACGCAATATTCTGCAATTTTGTGCGCAGTACCTTGGCACCGCCGTGGCGGCTATTTATGTGCGCGAAGACCACGGCGGCCTCAAACGCATCGCCACCTACGGGTTTTCCCGTGAGCAAGAAGAGCGGGAGCAACAGATTTACAGCGAAGAAGGCATTGTCGGCCAGGTGGCGCAACAGGCACGGTTGATTCGCCTGGACGAGGTACCGGTTGATTACTTCAAAGTCAGCTCCGGCCTCGGCGAAGGTTTGCCGCGCAGTGTGCTGGTGGTGCCCACCAGTGATGACGAGCGGGTCAATGGCGTGATCGAACTGGGCTTTCTGCGCTCACTGACGGACCGTGACATTGAATTGCTTGAGCTGATTGCCGGCAGCATCGGCACCTCGATCGAGGCTGCACGCTATCGTCAGCGTTTGCAGGAGGTGTTGGCCGAAACCCAGCAACTCAACGAAGAGTTGCAAGTTCAGCAGGAAGAGCTCAAGACCGCCAACGAAGAGCTCGAAGAACAGTCACGGATTCTCAAGGAGTCCCAGGCGCACCTGGAAATCCAGCAGGTGGAGCTGGAGCAGACCAACGAACAGCTCGCCGAACAGGCACAAGCTCTGGCCGAGCAACGCGACGCCATGGAGCTGAAGAATACCGAGCTCAATCAGGCCCGGATCCAGCTCGAAGAACGTGCCGTAGAGTTGCAGCGCTCGAGCAAGTACAAGTCCGAATTCCTCGCCAACATGTCCCACGAGTTGCGCACGCCGCTGAACAGTTCGTTGATCCTGGCCAAGCTGCTGGCGGAAAATCCGGAGGAAAACCTCAGCGCCGAGCAGGTCAGATTCGCCGAATCGATCTACTCCGCCGGCAATGACTTGCTCAACCTGATCAACGACATTCTGGACATTTCCAAGGTCGAGGCCGGCAAGTTGGAGATCCGTCCGGAGAACACCAGCGTGGCGCGTCTGGTCGAGGGCCTGCGCGGTCTGTTTCAGCCGTTGGCGTCGGACAAACAGCTGGATTTCCAGTTGGATGTGCAGGACGGCGCGCCGCTGATGCTGTTCACCGACCGCCAGCGCCTGGAGCAGGTGCTCAAGAACCTGCTGTCCAACGCCGTCAAATTCACAGAAAGCGGCAGCGTGTGCCTGTCCGTCGCCACGGTGCCGAACGACGGCATCGCGTTCAGCGTCCGTGATTCCGGGATCGGCATTGCGGCGCAGCAGTACGACAGCATTTTCGAGGCATTCCGTCAGGCCGATGGCACCACCAATCGGCGTTATGGCGGCACCGGACTGGGTTTGTCGATTTCCCGTGATCTGGCGGCCTTGCTCGGCGGCTCCATCAGTGTGACCAGCACGCCGGGGCAGGGCAGTGTGTTTACCCTGGTCTTGCCACAGCAATACATAGAACCGGGCGAAGGGCCTGTCGAACTGATGCGAGCCGCTCCTGTGGCGGCTGCGCCGAGTGTATTGCCGCCCACATTGTCGCCACTGATGGCCGACATCGACATTCCGCGTTTCGACGACGATCGCAACAACGGTCCGTTCACCAGCCGCTGCATTCTGGTGGTGGAAGATGAGCCGAACTTTGCGCACATCCTCTACGACCTTGCCCATGAACTGGGTTATCAGTGCCTGGTGGCCCATGGCGCCGACGAAGGCTACGACCTGGCCAAGACGTTCATCCCCGACGCGATCCTGCTGGACATGCGCCTGCCGGATCACTCCGGCCTGACCGTGCTGCAACGCCTGAAGGAACACGCCGAAACCCGGCACATCCCGGTGCATGTGATTTCGGTCGAGGACCGGGTTGAAGCAGCGATGCACATGGGCGCCATTGGCTATGCGGTAAAACCGACCACCCGCGAGGAACTCAAGGACGTATTTGCACGCCTCGAGGCCAAGCTGACCCAGAAGGTCAAGCGCGTGCTGCTGGTCGAGGACGACGACTTGCAGCGCGACAGCATTGCCCGCCTGATCGGCGACGATGATCTCGAGATCACTGCCGTTGGCCTGGCGCAGGAGGCGCTGGACCTGCTGCGGGCCTCGGTTTTCGATTGCATGATCATCGACCTCAAACTGCCGGACATGCTCGGTAATGACCTGCTCAAGCGCATGTCCACCGAAGACCTCTGCTCCTTTCCACCGGTCATCGTCTATACCGGGCGCAACCTGACCCGGGATGAAGAGGCTGAACTGTGCAAGTATTCGCGTTCGATCATCATCAAGGGCGCACGCTCGCCGGAGCGGCTGCTGGATGAGGTGACGCTTTTTCTGCACAAAGTCGAATCGCGGTTGTCCCATGAACGGCAGAAGATGCTCAAGGTCGCTCGCAGCCGCGACAAGGTCTTCGAGGGCCGCAAAGTGCTGCTGGTGGATGACGATGTGCGCAACATTTTTGCCCTCACCAGTGCGCTGGAGCAAAAAGGCGCAGTGGTGGTCATTGGTCGCAACGGCCGCGAAGCGATTGAACGATTGAATGAGGTGCAAGACATCGATCTGGTGTTGATGGACGTAATGATGCCGCGGATGGATGGTTTCGAAGCCATTGTTGAAATCCGCAAGGACCCGCGCTGGCGCAAGCTGCCGATCATCGCGGTGACGGCCAAGGCCATGAAGGACGACCAGGAGCGCTGCCGGCAGGCCGGCGCCAACGATTACCTGGCCAAGCCCATCGACCTGGATCGCCTGTTTTCGCTGATTCGTGTGTGGTTACCGAAGGTGGAACGTATCTAGTGGAGCGCAATTTTTCAATGGAGCGAAACAGCGAAATCGAATTGCGCTTGTTGATCGAGGCGATTTACCTCAAGTACAGCTACGATTTTCGCGATTACTCCGGCGCTTCGATCAAGCGCCGGGTCAACCATGCGTTGAGTCAGTTCGAGTGCAATACCATCTCGGCGTTGCAGGAAAAGGTCCTCCACGATCCCACCGCGTTCATGCAACTGCTGCAATTGTTGACGATTCCGGTCAGTGAAATGTTTCGCGACCCTTCGCACTTCCTGGCCATCCGCAAAGAAGTGGTGCCGCTGCTGCGAACCTACCCTTCGCTCAAGATCTGGATCGCCGGATGCAGCACCGGTGAAGAGGTGTATTCGATGGCCATTGTGCTGCGCGAAGAAGGCTTGCTCGACCGCACGATCATCTACGCCACTGACATCAATCCGCGCTCGCTGGAAAAGGCCAGGCAAGGGATTTTCTCGATGGAGAATGTCCGCGCCTACACTGCTAATTACCAGCAGGCCGGTGGCCAGTGTTCTTTTGCCGACTACTATACGGCGGCTTATGGCTACGCGATTTTCGACAAGACACTGCGCGAGAACGTGACCTTCGCCGATCACAGCCTGGCGACGGACAGCGTATTTTCAGAAACTCAATTAATTTCATGTCGTAACGTACTGATTTATTTTAATAAAAAACTTCAGGATCGGGCATTCGGACTGTTTCATGAATCCCTCTGCCATCGCGGTTTTTTGGTGTTGGGCAGTAAGGAAACCCCGAATTTTTCAGCCTTCGGCAATCAGTTCGAGCCGCTGGTCAAACAAGAGCGGATCTACCGAAAATCATGAACAGTGCAACGAACTTGCCGGCTATCGAAGCGATCGTGATCGGTGCCTGGGCCGGTGGCATCGGCCGTCTGCCTGTCGAGCTGGAACGAATCGCATGCTAAGTAATATCCAGGCCAATCTGCTGATCGTCGACGATCTGCCGGAGAATCTGCTGGCGCTCGAAGCGCTGATCAAGCGTAAGGACCGAATCGTGTACAAGGCGCAGTCCGCCGACGAAGCCTTGTCCCTGCTGTTGCAACACGAATTCGCCATGGCCATCCTCGATGTGCAGATGCCCGGCATGAACGGTTTCGAGCTGGCCGAGTTGATGCGCGGTACAGAAAAAACCAGGAATATTCCGATCGTCTTCGTCAGCGCCGCCGGGCGTGAACTGAACTACGCGTTCAAGGGCTATGAAAGCGGCGCCGTGGACTTCCTGCACAAGCCGCTGGACATCCTCGCGGTCAAGAGCAAGGTCAATGTGTTCGTCGACCTGTATCGCCAGAGCAAGGCGATGAAGGAACAAGTGCTGGCCCTGGAGCAGAGCCGCCGTGAGCAGGAGGCATTGCTCAAGCAACTGCAAAACACCCAGTTGGAACTGGAGCAGGCGGTGCGCATGCGCGATGACTTCATGTCCATCGTCGCCCACGAAGTCCGTACGCCGCTCAACGGCCTGATCC
>NZ_JBFUIC010000235.1:0-6983 GCF_056402075.1 Pseudomonas sp. P4_C3 | reverse complement strand
CAGGTGTTTTTTATGCCTGTCAGTTCATGTTATGGCGGCTGTGCGCGGGAAGACCTTCAGGTCTACCGGGTTCTAGAGTCCTGGTCTGCTAGCCCGCGCACGGCTGCCACCCTATTTTCGTCTAGCAGCGAATCGTGGCAGCTCCATCACTCTAGGAGTATCACCATGTTCAAACCCACGCCGAACCCCCCACGCAATCCCAGCCCAATGTTCTCCATCTCACCCGGCATCAATAACGAAACTCTGTTGGCGCACGCCTGCGAATCGTTGGCATCGGCGAGCGTCATGACCAATGACTTTGCTACGTTTCTGGAAGGTAGCCAGCGCAATACGGTATTGGCGATTGCACAGATCATCATGCTGGCCGAGTTGGCGGTGAATCGAGTGCTGGATAACCTCGATCCGCAGGAATAGTGCGCAGCTGTGGTGAGGGAGCAATCTCCTTCACCACAATGGACAGTGTTGATTCAGGTGCTCTGGAGAACCTTCAACTTAAACCCCATGTTTTTTTCGCGCTGCGGGTCTTGGGCAGGCAGTTGCAGCCCGGGAATAATATGGTCTGTATCAGAGGGTCAACTACGGAGTTTCGATTCTCGTCGAACTGATCAGGTCTTTGACTACGGTTGACTGATTCGATTTTCGCGTGGCCAATCCAAGTATCGCCTTCGGCCAATCAAGCTGAAGTGCTCTGTAGTGCAGGTCAGCGCGTTGAATTCGCTGCATCGATGCGGGTACTACCGCAATACCCATCCCGGCAGATACCAGGTTTACAGCGGAAGATAGTTGGGGTGCCTGCTGACGGATGGTCGGATTGAACCCGGATTGCCGGCAAGCGGCCACGATATCCGCACTCAGTCCATAACCGGATTTGCGTGAATACAGGATGAAGTTCTCCTGCCGTAAATCAGCAAGCGACAGACGCTTGCGTGACGTTAATGGGTGGCCGTCAGGCAGGACAACAATAAGTGGTTCTTCGGATAAGGTGATGAAGTCAATGTCGCCGCCCATAGCAAACGGAGGCCTGACAAACGCGGCGTCAATTTCTCCACGGCCGAGCCTGGAAATAAGCGATTCGCTATCGTTCTCCTCAAGGTTTACCTCCACCTTGGGGTGTTGTCGCTGGTAACGGCTGATCAAACCGGTGACGGTATCGTTGAACGAAGCGGATTCGGTGAACCCCAGGTTCAACGAGCCGATCTCTCCTCGTGCGGCGCGCCGCGCATTTTTTTGGGCGTCCACGGCACGTGCAAGAATATCTTGTGCCAATACCAGGAATACCCTGCCAGCATCACTGAGTATGACGCCGCGTCCTACCCGGTGAAAAAGCGGCGTACCAATTTCATCCTCCAAATCACGTATTTGCTGTCCAAGCGGGGGTTGGGCGATCCCAAGTTGTTCGGCTGCTCGTGTGAAGTTCTCCGCCTGGGCCGTAACGACGAAATAACGTAGATGCCTGAGTTCCAATTAGGACTCCAAAGATACCAATTCTGTATTTTCTAAATATTAGACATTTTGTTTGTGTAGCGCCATGCTTCTTCTGGACCAAGATACCGCCAGTGGTTTGGTCATAACGTTGACGGTCCGAGAATTAGGAGCATTTCATATGAAACCAACTCGACAATTGCGTGAAAAACTATCCTTGGGTTCTTCCGTGATAGCACCAGGCGCCTATGACGGTATATCCGCTCGGCTAGTTGCCATGGCAGGTTTCGACGCGGTCTATGCCAGCGGTGGTGCGATAGCACGTGCTGCTGGATACCCGGACATCGGTCTACTGAGCTTCAGCGAAGTATTAGAACGGATCGGGAAAATTGTTGAAGCAAGTGGCTTGCCAGTGATTGCAGACGCCGATACGGGATTTGGGGGATCAGCCAATGTTCAGCGCACGGTTCGAGCTCTTGAGCGTGCCGGTGTCGCCGCCTTCCACCTTGAGGATCAATCGTTTCCCAAGCGCTGCGGCCATC
Organism: Pseudomonas sp. P4_C3; assembly: GCF_056402075.1. Taxonomy (NCBI): domain Bacteria; kingdom Pseudomonadati; phylum Pseudomonadota; class Gammaproteobacteria; order Pseudomonadales; family Pseudomonadaceae; genus Pseudomonas; species Pseudomonas sp. P4_C3. The sequence continues at coordinate 5,019 of NZ_JBFUIC010000235.1, read as the reverse complement.
TGGATGACAAAAAGTTAATAGACGTAAGCGAGATGTGCCGGAAAATTCGAATTGCACGCCATACCCTGATCGATCAGGACTGCATGATTATTGCCCGTACCGATGCAATTGCGTCAGAAGGTTTTGAGTCTGCGTTAAGCCGAGCCGAGCAGTATGTGAAGGCAGGTGCAGACATGATTTTCGTAGAAGCCCCGGAGACACTGGATCAAATTCGCACGATTGCCCGACGCATCCCTGGGCCAAAACTGATGAATATGTTCTACGGTGGCAAGACTCCCTTAATGCCCATTGAAGAGCTGTCCTCTCTTGGCTACCAGCTCGTCATCATTCCTTCGGATATGCAGCGTGCTGCAATACACGCGATGCAAATCGTTTTGGCTGAAATCAAACGCTCAGGGGATAGCAGCGCCATGGCAGCTCAATTGACGAGTTTCGAGGAGCGCGAAAAAATCGTTCAGACCAGCCGATATTTTGCCTTGGACTTGTTATAAACCCAGCTATGAAGTCAGACCTCAGGAACTGAGAAAATTCAAGATGTAAACCGAGTCCGCGGAACATAGGGAAGTGATATGGATGTTCAACTCATAACAGTGGCCGGTTTGGTAACTGTGACAATCGCGCTATGGGCAACACGTAGATTTCCTGAGTACTTGACTGCACTTATGTTCTTCGCGACCGCGATGATCCTCCATGTCGCTCCTGCTTCCTTGATTTTCTCTGGGTTTACCTCGGCCGCATTCTGGCTCGTTATCAGTGGCTATGTCATTGGAATCGCTATCCGCAAGACAGGATTGGCTTCTCGATGTGCGAGGGTGCTCGCGGTTCATCTTTCCAGATCATATCCACAAATGGTACTTGGAATTGTCGGCCTCACTTACGCACTCGCTTTTGTTATGCCTTCCAATATGGGGCGTATTGCGCTACTGATGCCGATTGTCCTGGCGCTTGCTGATCGAGTGGGTTTCAGGGAGAAAAGTCCAGGGCGTATTGGTCTTTCACTTGCTGTCGGCTTTGGAACCTTCCAGCTTTCGGCATCCATTCTGCCGGCGAACGTTCCAAATCTTGTCATGGCGGGGGCCATCGATACCACGTACGGGTTGCAGTTATCCTATCTGCCTTATCTGATATTGCATGCACCCGTACTTGGCATTCTCAAGGGGCTTGCACTATGTGCATGTATCGTCTGGTTGTTTCCAGATAAAGCGGGAAAAAGCACAGAGGTGGAACCTGCTCGCCCTTTGAGTCCTAAGGAAAAGAGGTTGGGTATCCTTCTTTTGATGACTCTGGGACTCTGGCTTACTGACTCCTTACACGGCATTTCCCCTGCATGGGTCGGTCTCGTGGCAGCTTGCGTATGCCTCCTTCCACGAATCGGCTTTGTATCCAGTGAAGAGTTTGGTCAAGAGGTAAACCATCGGACGGCAGTCTATGTCGCAGCAATCCTCGGACTCGCCGCACTTGTAGGACAAAGCGGACTTGGAACATTAATTGGTAATGAAGTACTTACCCTCGCACCGTTGGATCCGGCTTCACCGTTCGGCAGCTACACCTCAATCGTAGGTTTTTCCACGCTGCTAAATTTTGTGGTTACAGCGAACGGAGTACCAGCGTTATTTACTCCCTTGGCACAGTCGTTAGCCACCGCATCCGGACTGCCGTTACTTAGTGTTCTAATGATTCAGGTCATCGGATTTTCAACACCGCTCCTGCCTTACCAAGCCTCTCCGATTGTTCTCGCTATTGAAATGGGAAGAATCCCTTTCATGGCAGCGTTACGATTGAGTCTTGCGCTTGCATTCATTACGTATGTTGCATTGGTTCCCATCAATTACGGATGGTTCGTCTTTCTGGGTTGGTTACCGTGATCCGTGTCGCCGAACGTGTCTTTAAGTACTCTCCCGCACCTTCAACTCAAACCCCATGTCTTGCACCGGTTTGGCCACGGTATTGCCGGCCATCAGCGTCAGCATCTGTTCCGCCGCGCGGCGGCCGATGGCTTCGCGTGGGGTGTTGATGCTGCTCAGGCGCGGGACCATGTGTTCGGACATGGGCAGATCGTTGAAGCCGAGGATCGCCACTTGCTCGGGGATCTTGATCCCGTGTCGCATCGCTTCGAGCAGCGCGCCCTGGGCCAAGTCGTCGTTGCCGAAGAAGATCGCATCGACATCCGGGTGGCTGGCGATCATCTGCAAGAACAATTCGCCGCCCAGGCCGACCGAAGACGGGCGGGGCGTCAGCACTTCCAGCGCCGGGTCATACAGGCCGGCCTTTTGCAGGGCGCGACGGAAACCTTCGCCACGCAGCAAGGTGCGCTGGTCGAGTTGCGCGCCGATGTAGGCCAGGCGTTTGCGGCCGCGAGACAGCAAGTGTTCGGCCGCCGTTTCGCCCGCGGCCAGTTGCGAAAAGCCAACGCAATTGAGCCCGGCCGCGCTGTCCAGCTCCATCATGTACACGCAAGGAATGTTGCTGGCCTCGATCATCCGCCGCGAACTTTCGGTGCGGTCGAAGCCCGTCAGCAACAAGCCGCGCGGTTGATAGGCCATGTAATTGCGCAGCAGGTTTTCTTCTTCATCGCGCGAATAATGGAAGTTGCCGATCAGCACTTCGAAGCCCTTGGGGCGCAAAACCTGATGAATGGCTTCCAGGGTGTCGATGAACAAAAGGTTGGACAACGACGGCACCAACACCACCACCGATTGGCTCTGGGCCGAGGCCAGGGCGCGGGCGGCAGGGTTGACCACATAGTTGAGTTCCAGCGCCGCTTTCTGCACTTTTTCCACCAACTCGGTGGCCACGGTGCTGACGCCCCGCAAGGCGCGGGAGGCGGTGATCGGGCTGACGCCGGCCAGTCGGGCAACTTCGTTCAGGGTAGGGCGGCCAGTGGTGCGGGTATTTTTATCGTTCTTGGTTGTGTTCATCGACGGCTTGCCAAACAAAATTCAAGGCACTAAGGTAGCGCTGTCTCGATGCAGCTGCAAATGCGTGAGCGAGGGTTCGCCTGATCCTCGCTTTTTGGTGTCGGGACCTAACCTGCTGCAACCCATAAAATGACAAGAAAGGCGTCGGCAACTTCTGCTTTTGATCTAGTGTCATAACTGGCAAAGGTAGCGCTGTCTGCGCGCTGAGGTGTTACATGAATCATCCCATCACCGCCCTGGTCATCATGGGCGTTGCCGGTTGCGGCAAGACGTGCGTCAGCGAGGCCCTGTGCCATTTGAGCGGCGCCACGGCCATTGAAGGCGACTCTTTCCACCCTGCCGCCAATATCGAAAAGATGAGCGCGGGGATCCCCCTGAACGATGAAGACCGCGCCGGCTGGCTCGACAGCCTGTGCGATGAACTGCGCCGTGTCGACGCCAAGGGCCAGCGCCCGGTGCTGACGTGTTCGGCGCTCAAACACATCTATCGCGAACGTTTGCGCAGTGCCTTGCCGGGCCTGGGCTTCGTTTTCCTTGAACTGACCCCCGAAGTGGCCACCGACCGCGTCTCCCATCGGCCAGGCCATTTCATGCCGTCGACCCTGATCGACAGCCAGTTCGCCACCCTCGAATCGCCCGTCGGCGAGCCGTTGACCCTGGCGCTGGATGCTTCGACCCATAGCGTCGAGCAACTGGCGGCGCAGGCTCATGCCTGGTGGCAGGCGAACGGCCTGAAACAGGCGGTATGACTGTGTTTGCAAAGACAGCGCTGTCCTCACGACTTCTGATCAACCCGCTTTAATAACAACAACAACCAGGAGACACCCCCAATGTTTGGCATGTCCCACGAGACGTTCCTGCTGCTCGATGCAGTGGTCACGGTGATCGGGCTTATCGTCCTGATCACCAAGTTCAAATTGCACCCCTTCATTGCCCTGATCATCGCCGCAGCTTTCCTCGGGCTGACCTCCGGCATGCCGATCGGCACCATCATCAAGGCGTTCCAGGACGGCTTCGGTGGCGTGCTTGGCTTTGTCGGCATCATCCTCGCGCTGGGCACGATGCTCGGCAAAATGATGGCCGAATCGGGCGGTGCGGATCAGATTGCGCAGACGCTGATCCGCGCCTTCGGCAAGGACAAGGTGCAGTGGGCGATGATGTTCGCTGCGTTCCTGGTCGGTATTCCGCTGTTCTTCGAGATCGGCTTCGTGCTGCTGATCCCATTGGTGTTCATCGTGGCCCGCCGCACTGGCGTGTCGATCATCAAGATCGGTATCCCGTTGCTGGCCGGTCTGTCCGCCGTGCACGGCCTGGTGCCGCCGCACCCGGGTCCGCTGCTGGCCATCGGTGTGTTCGGTGCCGACATCGGCAAAACCATTCTGTACGGCCTGATCGTTGCGTTGCCGACTGCCATCATCGCTGGCCCGATCTTCGGTACGTTCATTGCCAAGCACATTCCTGGTCATCCGAATCAGGAACTGGTGGATCAACTGGTGCGCGATGAGAATGCAGGCGATCTGCCTAGCTTCGGCATTACCCTGATCACTGTGCTGTCGCCCGTGTTCCTGATGTTGCTCAAGACCTTTGCCGATGTGGTGCTGCCGGACGGCAACTTCTTCCGCACCTTCATGGACCTGATCGGTCACCCGATCTCGGCCCTCCTGCTGGCGTTGCTRCTGTCGCTGTACACCTTCGGCTACAAGCAGGGCATTGGTTCGCAACAGATGCTCAAATGGCTGGACGCGAGCCTTGCGCCGACCGCCGCGATCATCCTGATCATCGGTGCCGGTGGTGGCTTCAAGCAGATGCTGGTAACCAGCGGTGTGGGTGATGTGATCGGTCACATGGCGGTGGCTGCACAGATCTCGCCGATCCTGCTGGCCTGGCTGGTGGCAGCGGTGATTCGTATCGCGACCGGTTCGGCGACCGTGGCGACCATTACCGGTGCCGGTATCGTAGTGCCGGTGGTGGGGATGATTCCGGGTGTGAACCGTGAGTTGCTGGTGCTGGCCACTGGTGCAGGTTCGTTGATCCTGTCCCACGTCAACGACGCCGGTTTCTGGCTGGTGAAGCAGTACTTCAACATGACCGTGGCGGAAAC
>NZ_JBFUIC010000234.1:0-7009 GCF_056402075.1 Pseudomonas sp. P4_C3 | reverse complement strand
CCAGACCGTCGATGCCGCCGTCCAGACCAATGAAGATACCGAAATCGGTGATCGACTTGATGGTGCCGGAGATTTTATCGCCCTTGTTGAACTGGCCAGAGAAATCTTCCCATGGGTTGGATTTGCACTGCTTGATGCCCAGGGAGATACGACGACGCTCTTCGTCGATGTCCAGAACCATGACTTCCACTTCGTCGCCGACTTGTACGACTTTCGAAGGGTGGATGTTCTTGTTGGTCCARTCCATTTCGGAAACGTGTACCAGACCTTCAACGCCTTCTTCCAGCTCAGCGAAGCAGCCGTAGTCGGTCAGGTTGGTTACACGCGCGGTAACGCGAGTGCTTTCTGGGTAACGGGCTTTGATAGCAACCCATGGATCTTCGCCCAGTTGCTTCAGGCCCAGGGAAACACGATTGCGCTCGCGATCATACTTCAGAACCTTGACATCGATCTCGTCGCCAACGTTGACGATTTCGGAAGGATGCTTGATACGCTTCCAGGCCATGTCGGTAATGTGCAGCAGGCCATCGACGCCACCCAGATCGACGAATGCGCCGTAATCGGTGAGGTTCTTGACGATACCTTTGACTTGTTGGCCTTCCTGCAGGGATTCCAGCAGAGCTTCGCGCTCGGCGGAGTTCTCGGCTTCCAGGACGCTGCGACGGGAAACGACAACGTTGTTGCGCTTCTGGTCCAGCTTGATGACCTTGAATTCCAGCTCTTTGCCTTCCAGGTGCGTGGTGTCGCGCACTGGACGGACGTCAACCAGAGAACCTGGCAGGAACGCACGGATGCCGTTAACGTCGACAGTGAARCCGCCTTTAACCTTACCGTTGATAACGCCCTTGACCACTTCTTCGGCTGCGAAGGCTGCTTCCAGAACRATCCAGCATTCAGCGCGCTTGGCTTTTTCACGGGASAGCTTGGTTTCACCAAAGCCGTCTTCAACCGARTCCAGAGCAACGTGAACTTCRTCACCRACGTTGATGTTCAGTTCGCCAGCGTCGTTGTAGAACTGCTCAAGCGGGATGAGTGCTTCAGACTTCAGGCCAGCGTGAACGGTTACCCAGCGAGCCTGGTAATCGATATCAACGATAACACCGGTGATGATGGAGCCTGCCTGAAGGTTCAGGGTTTTTAGGCTTTCTTCAAAGAGTTCCGCAAAGCTTTCGCTCATTTTAATTCCTGTTGATGAGGGCGAAGAATACGCCCATCTCCACACCCCAGACGGTGTGGGTTAGTTTCATTTAAAAGAAGCCACCGCAGGACTATGACTGGTCCCCTGCGGCCCTCTTGGTCACCCGGCGATATCGCGAATGGCGATCTCGCTCATGATGCGTTCCAGCACCTGATCGATGGATAATTCCGTGGAATCCAGCTGTATGGCGTCAGCCGCCGGTTTGAGCGGGGCTACCGCTCGCTGGGTGTCACGCTCATCGCGCGCACGTATCTCATCTAGCAGACTCGACAGACTAACACCCTCGACTTTGCCCTTCAACTGCAAATATCGACGGCGTGCCCGCTCCTCGGCACTGGCGGTCAGAAAAATCTTCAATGGCGCGTCAGGAAAAACCACGGTGCCCATGTCGCGACCATCCGCCACAAGGCCCGGCGCCTCCTGAAAGGCTCGCTGGCGCTGCAGCAGCGCCTCGCGTACAGCGGGCAGCGCAGCCACCTGGGAAGCGCCGGAACCGACGCTTTCGGTGCGAATGACATCGCTGACTTCATCACCTTCCAGAATGATGCGTTGCAACTGACCATCCGTCGCCGCGATGAACTGCACATCCAGATGAGCGGCGAGTTTCTTCAGCAGCTCTTCATTGGTCAGGTCGACACCATGGTTATGCGCGGCGAAGGCCAGCAATCGGTACAACGCACCGGAGTCCAGCAGGTTCCAGCCCAGGCGCTTGGCCAGAATCCCGGCGACCGTGCCCTTGCCCGAACCGCTTGGCCCATCGATGGTGATGACCGGTGCAATGCTGATCACGACTGTGCCTCTTGTGCCACGCGAATACCGACCTGTGCGCACAGCGCCAGGAAATTCGGGAAGGACGTCGCGACGTTGGCGCAATCATGAATGCGGATCGGGGCACTGGCGCGCAGCGAAGCAACGCTGAACGCCATGGCGATACGATGATCACCATGACCGTGCACCTCACCGCCGCCGATCTGGCCGCCGTCGATGATGATGCCATCCGGGGTCGGCTCGCACTTGACGCCCAACGCCAGCAAGCCATCGGCCATGACCTGGATACGATCCGACTCCTTGACCCGCAGCTCTTCGGCGCCACGCAACACGGTGCGCCCTTCGGCACAGGCGGCGGCGACGAACAGCACCGGGAACTCGTCGATCGCCAGCGGAACCAGCGCCTCGGGAATCTCGATACCCTTGAGTTTAGCTGCACGTACGCGCAAGTCAGCTACCGGTTCGCCACCCACTTCACGCTGGTTTTCCAGGGTGATGTCGGCACCCATCAGGCGCAGGATGTCGATCACACCGGTACGGGTCGGGTTGATGCCAACGTGTTCCAGCACCAGCTCCGAACCTTCGGCGATCGAAGCCGCCACCAGGAAGAACGCCGAGGACGAAATATCACCTGGGACTTCAATATGGGTCGCGGTCAGCTTGTTGCCGGACTCGACCGATGCGGTCGCACCGTTGACCGTTACCGGGTAGCCGAAGCCACGCAGCATGCGCTCGGTATGGTCGCGGGTCGGAGCAGGCTCGGTAACCGTGGTCTTGCCTTCGGCATACAGACCGGCCAGCAGCAGGCAGGACTTAACCTGGGCACTGGCCATCGGCATGGTGTAGGTCAGACCCTTGAGCTTGTGGCCACCACGGATGGTCATCGGTGGACGACCTTCCGCGGYGGTTTCGATCACGGCGCCCATTTCACGCAGCGGATTGGCCACGCGATTCATCGGGCGCTTGGACAGCGAAGCGTCGCCGGTCAGGGTGCTGTCGAAGTTCTGCGCGGCCAGCAGGCCGGACAGCAAACGCATCGAAGTACCGGAGTTGCCCAGATAGATCGGGCCCGGTGCCGGCTTCAGGCCATGCAGGCCAACACCGTGAATGGTCACGCGACCGTGGTGCGGACCTTCGATCACGACGCCCATGTCACGGAATGCCTGCAAGGTCGCCAGGGCATCTTCGCCCTCGAGGAAACCTTCGACTTCGGTGACACCTTCAGCCAGGGAACCGAGCATGATCGAACGGTGGGAAATCGACTTGTCACCTGGTACGCGAATCCGACCGGACAGGCGGCCACCAGGTTGAGCCAGGAAAATCAGATCATTGGAATTCATAGCGTCCACATAGGCCCTGCGGGCCAGGATTTTACTGAAATGCTCGCGGGCAACCCGGGCGCGAGTGAATACGCCCAACAATTGGTGCCCATCCCCTGCATCGACCGCGTCGCGCAAGGCGTCGAGGTCACTGCGAAATGTATCGAGTGTGCGCAGGACAGCTTCGCGGTTGGCGAGGAAGATGTCGTGCCACATGACCGGGTCGCTTCCGGCGATTCTTGTGAAATCGCGGAAACCGCCCGCAGCGTAACGGAAGATCTCAAGATTTTCATTGCGCTTGGCCAACGAATCGACCAAGCCGAACGCCAGCAAGTGCGGCAGATGACTGGTCGCCGCCAAGACTTCGTCATGACGTTCGACCTGCATGTGCTCGACATCGGCGCCCAATTCGCGCCACAAACGGTCGACTACCGCCAGGGCTGCCGGATCGGTTTGCTCCAGCGGCGTAAGGATCACTTTATGACGACGAAACAGCTCGGCGTTGGAGGCTTCCACGCCGCTCTGCTCGGAACCGGCAATCGGATGGCCCGGCACGAACCGCACCGGCATGCCGCCGAACGCCTCGGTTGCCGCACGCACCACATTGCCTTTGGCGCTGCCGACATCGGTCAGGATCGCTTGCCCCAGATCCATGCTCGCCAAACGCGCGAGCACTTTTTCCATGGCCAGGATCGGCACCGCCAGTTGAATGACGTCGGCCCCCTGACAAGCAATGCCCAGGTCTTCCTCACAGCGATCCACCACACCCAATTCGACCGCGAGTTTGCGCGATTGCGGATCGAGATCGACCCCGACCACTTCCCGGCATATGCCGCTCTCACGCAAACCCTTGGCAAACGAACCGCCGATCAACCCAAGACCGACCACCACCAGGCGACCGATCATAGGTTCAGCAGATTGCAGCGCAGTGACATCAACCACGAGCCAGAACCTTGGTCAGCGCTTCAAGGAAGCGGCTGTTCTCTGCCGGCAGACCAATGGTGACGCGCAGGTGATTCGGCATGCCGTAGTTCGCTACCGGACGCACGATCACGCCTTCACGAAGCAAGCCCTGGAACACCGGCGCTGCAACCTGACCCAGGTCCACGCAAATGAAGTTGCCCCTTGACGGAATCCAGCTCAACCCCAATTCACGGAAACCCGCCTCCAGTTGCAGCATGCCAGCCTCATTCAGTTGACGGCTTTGCGCGAGATACTCTTCATCCTTCAACGCTGCACAGGCCGCAGCCAGAGCCAGGCTGTTGACGTTGAACGGCTGGCGTACACGGTTCAGCACGTCCGCGACCACCGCCGTGGACAAGCCATAACCCACGCGCAGTGCGGCCAGGCCATAGGCCTTGGAGAAGGTGCGGGAAACCAGCAGGTTCGGATAAGCCGCCAGGAAGTCCAGGCCGTCCGGCATATCGCTGCCTTCGGCGTACTCGATGTAGGCCTCGTCCAGCACCACCAGCACATGCTCCGGAACATCCTGCAGGAATTCGTCCAGCGCCTCGGCGTCGAACCAGGTCCCGGTCGGATTGTTCGGGTTGGCGATAAAGACCACACGGGTATTGGCATCGATCGCCGCCAGCATGGCGGGCAGGTCATGCCCCCAGTCCTTGGCCGGAACCACCTTGGCCTGCGCACCGACCGCCTGAGTGGCAATCGGGTAGACAGCGAACGCATGCTCGCTGAATACGGCATTCAGGCCCGGCGCCAGATAGGCGCGCGCCACCAGCTCAAGAATGTCGTTGGAGCCATTACCCAGCGTCACTTGATTCAGCTCGACACGGCACTGCTCGGCCAGCAGGGTCTTGAGCGCAAAACCGTTGCCGTCCGGATAGCGGGTCAGCTCGACCAGCGCATCGCGGATGGCCGCCAGCGCCTTGGGGCCGGCGCCCAGCGGGTTTTCGTTGCTCGCCAGTTTGACGATGCTGGCTGGATCGAGATCCAGCTCACGCGCCAGTTCGTCCACGGGTTTTCCCGGAACGTAAGGCGAAAGTTGTTGCACGCCCGGCTGCGCCAGAGCGAGGAAATTGCCACTCATTTGCTACCGCCCCTTACAGAACTGCTTTCGGGTAGGAACCCAGCACTTTAAGTGCCACTGCTTCCTGACTGATCTTTTCCAGCACACTTTTGACCAGTGGGTCGCGGTGGTGGCCAACGAAGTCGATGAAGAACACGTAGGTCCACTTGCCGCTGCGCGACGGACGAGTCTCGATTCGCGTCAGGTCGATGCCATTGTCGTGGAACGGCACCAGCAACTCGTGCAGCGCACCCGGCTTGTTGCTCATCGAAACGATGATCGAGGTCTTGTCGTCGCCAGTCGGCGGCACTTCCTGATTACCGATCATCAGGAAGCGCGTGGAGTTATCCRGACGGTCCTCGATTTTTTCGGCCAGACGGGTCAAGCCATACAGGCCGGCCGCCATGTCGCCGGCAATCGCCGCCGAGTTCCACTCGCCCTTGACCCGCTTGGCCGCTTCGGCGTTGCTGGACACCGCCACGCGCTCGACATTCGGGTAATGGGCGTCCAGCCACTTGCGGCACTGGGCCAGGGACTGGGCGTGGGAGTAGATACGGCTGATGCTGTCGGTCTTGGTGTTTTCACCGACCAACAGGTGATGGTGGATACGCAGTTCGACTTCGCCGCAGATCACCATGTCGTGCTCAAGGAAGCTGTCGAGGGTGTGATTGACCGCGCCTTCGGTGGAGTTTTCCACCGGCACCACGCCAAAATTCACCGCACCGGCCGCCACCTCACGGAACACTTCGTCGATCGCCGCCATCGGCTTGCTGATCACGGCGTGACCGAAGTGCTTCATGGCCGCCGCCTGGGTGAAGGTACCTTCAGGGCCGAGATAAGCCACTTTCAGCGGCTGTTCGAGCGCCAGGCACGAAGACATGATTTCGCGGAACAACCGCGCCATCTCTTCGTTGCCCRGCGGCCCCTGGTTACGCTGCATGACACGCTTGAGCACCTGAGCTTCGCGCTCAGGACGATAGAACACCGGCACTTCGCCTTCGGCCAGCGAGGCCATCTTTACTCGCGCGACTTCCTGGGCGCAGCGCGCACGCTCACTGATCAGCTCCAGGACCTTTTCGTCCAGGGCATCAATGCGCAGGCGCAGTGCCTTGAGTTCTTGCTCAGACATTAGCCGTGTTCCTTCTCGAACTCTGCCATGTACGAAATCAGCGCATTGACGGCGTTGATGTCGACGGCGTTATAGATGGAGGCGCGCATACCACCCACGGAACGGTGCCCCTTGAGGTTCAACAGGCCACGCTCATCGGCACCAGCCAGGAACGGCTTGTCCAGACGATCATCCGCCAGGCGGAACGGCACGTTCATCCACGAGCGGTCCGACTTGTTGATCGGGTTGCTGTATAGGCCGCTGGCATCGATGAAGCCGTACAGCGTGCGCTGCTTGACTTCGTTGAGCTTGCCGATGGCCTCGACGCCGCCCTGCTCTTTCAGCCACTCGAACACCAGGCCGGACAAGTACCAGGCCAGGGTCGGCGGGGTGTTGTACATCGAACCGTTATCGGCCGCGACCTTGTAGTCGAGCATGGTCGGGCACAGGGAACGAGCCTTGCCCAGCAGGTCTTCGCGAACGATGTTGACGACGATACCGCTCGGACCGATGTTTTTCTGGGCGCCGGCGTAAATCATGCCAAAACGCGAAACATCCACCGGGCGCGACAGGATGTCCGAGGACATGTC
>NZ_JBFUIC010000233.1:0-9684 GCF_056402075.1 Pseudomonas sp. P4_C3 | reverse complement strand
TCCCCGCGCCGTCTGTTGAACGCTTTAAACCCGCTCGAGCGCCAGTGCCACGCCCTGACCACCACCGATACACAGGGTGGCGAGGCCTTTCTTGGCGTCACGCTTGAGCATTTCATGCAGCAGGGTCACCAGCACACGGCAACCCGAAGCCCCGATCGGGTGACCCAGGGCGATGGCGCCGCCGTTGACGTTGACCTTGTTCAAGTCCCATTCCAGGTCCTTGGCCACCGCCAGGGATTGCGCGGCGAAGGCTTCGTTGGCTTCAACCAGCTCAAGCTGGTCGATGTTCCAGCCGGCCTTGTCCAGGCAGCGGCGAGTGGCCGACACCGGGCCGATGCCCATGATCGCCGGGTCGACGCCTGCGTTGGCGTAGGCGGCGATTTTCGCCAGTACCGGCAGGCCGAGGGCCTTGGCTTTTTCGGCGCTCATCAGGATCACGGCCGCGGCACCGTCGTTCAGCGACGAAGCATTGCCGGCAGTCACCGAACCGTCCTTCTTGAAGGCTGGCTTGAGCTTGCCCAGGGATTCGGCGGTGGTGCCGGCCCGTGGCTGTTCGTCGGTGGCGAAGGACAGCGGATCGCCCTTGCGCTGCGGGATCAGGATCGGGGTGATTTCATCGACGAAGCGCCCGGCTTCGATGGCGGCCACGGCTTTCTGCTGCGAGGCGGCGGCGAACGCGTCCTGCTGCTCGCGAGTCAGGCTGTATTTCTCGGCCAGGTTCTCGGCGGTGATGCCCATGTGGTAATCGTTGAACGCGTCCCACAGGCCATCGCTGATCATGGTGTCGACGATTTGCCCGTTACCCATGCGCAGGCCGTTACGGGCACCGGGCATGACGTAGTTGGCCAGGCTCATGTTTTCCTGGCCACCGGCGATGATCACCTCGGCATCGCCGCAGCGAATCGCCTGGGCACCCAGGTGCAGGGCCTTGAGGCCGGAGCCGCAGACCTTGTTCAGGGTCATGGCTGGCACGGCGAAGGGCAGGCCGGCCTTGATCGCGGCCTGGCGCGCAGGGTTTTGCCCGGCGCCGGCGGTCAGCACCTGGCCCATGATCACCTCATCAACTTGCGCAGGGTCCAGGCCGGTTTGCGCCAGTAGCTGGCGAATCACCGCAGCGCCCAGGTCAACCGCGGACACATTGGCCAGTGAACCCTGGAAGCTGCCGATCGCGGTGCGCGTGGCGGCAACAATGACGACTTCTTGCATGGAATGATTCCTCACTGGGCAGCGAACTGCATTTCCGGAACGTGGTCCGGCACGATCAGTTTACCGGCAGTCTTGGCAACGATCTCTTCGACGCTGACACCCGGTGCACGCTCTTTCAAAATGAACGCGCCGTTTTCGATTTCCAGGTAAGCCAGATCAGTCAGTACGCGCTTGATACACCCGGCGCCGGTCAGCGGCAGGCTGCATTGGGACAACAGCTTGGACTCACCATCCTTGGACGCGTGGGTCATGATGACGATGATGTTGTCGGCGCCGGCAACCAGGTCCATTGCGCCGCCCATGCCCTTGACCAGTTTGCCGGGGATCATCCACGAGGCGATGTTGCCTTGCACGTCCACCTCAAAGGCGCCCAGCACGGTCAGGTCGACATGGCCACCGCGGATCATTGCGAAGGACTCGGCCGAGGAAAAAATCGACGCGCCGGTACGTGCGGTCACGGTTTGCTTGCCGGCGTTGATCATGTCGGCATCGATGGTTTCTTCAGTAGGAAACGGACCCATGCCCAGCAGGCCGTTTTCCGATTGCAGCATGACTTCCATGCCTTCGGGGATGTAGTTGGCGACCAGGGTCGGAATGCCGATGCCCAGGTTCACGTAGAAGCCGTCCTGCATTTCGCGGGCGACGCGTTGAGCCATTTGTTCGCGGGAAAGTGCCATTGTCGTTATTCCTTCATTCGGTCCGGGGGCAGGGGATCACTTACGCACGGTGCGCTGTTCGATGCGCTTTTCGAACGTGCCGCAGATGATCCGGTCGACGTAGATGCCAGGGGTGTGGATCTGCGCCGGGTCCAGCTCGCCGGGTTCGACGATTTCTTCGACTTCGACCACGGTGATCTTGCCGGCAGTGGCGGCCAGCGGGTTGAAGTTCTGGGCCGTGTGGCGATAGATCACGTTACCGAAATGGTCGGCTTTCCAGCCTTTGACGATGGCGAAGTCGCCGGTGATGGATTCTTCCATCAGGTACTTGCGGCCATGGAATTCGCGGACTTCCTTGCCTTCGGCAACTGGAGTGCCAACACCGGTGGCGGTAAAGAAGGCCGGGATGCCGGCACCGCCTGCACGCATTTTTTCAGCGAGGGTGCCTTGCGGGGTCAGGATGACTTCGATTTCGCCTTTGAGCAGTTGCTCTTCGAACAGCTTGTTTTCGCCGACGTAGGACGCCACCACTTTGCTGATCTGGCGGTCGGTCAGCAGTACGCCGAGGCCGAAACCGTCGACGCCGCAGTTGTTGGAAACCACCGTGAGGTCGCGAGTACCTTTGCGCTTGATCTCGTTGATCAGGTTTTCCGGGATCCCGCACAGGCCGAAGCCGCCGGCGATCACGGTCATGCCGTCTTCAAGACCTGCCAGGGCTTCCTCGTAGGAACTCACGCGCTTGTCGAAACCTGCCATATGCACCTCTTTTATTCTTTGTGGGCGGCTGGCTAGCCGAATGGGATGGAGTGCAAAAGATCGCAGCCTTCGGCAGCTCCTACAATACCCGGGAGAAATCGAGTATGACCGTCAAGCAGATCCGCGCCTTTCTGGCGGTGGCCCAGAGCCTGAGCTTTGCCGTGGCTTGCGAGCGCCTGCACCTGTCGCAGTCTGCCCTGAGCCTGACCATCAAGGCGCTGGAGGAGGGCCTGGGCGGGCGCTTGTTCACCCGCAACACGCGTAACGTGGCGCTCACCGCCGAAGGTGAATCCCTGGTGCCGCTCGCGCGCCGGTTGATCGCCGACTGGGACAATGCCGAAGATGAGTTGCGCCAGCGCTTTACCCTGCAGCGCGGACGCGTGACCCTGGCGGCGATGCCGTCGTTCGCCGGCAACCTRCTGCCGCCGATCCTCAAGACCTTCCGCGCCCGTTATCCGAACGTCAACGTGACGGTCAATGACGTGATCAACGAGCAGGTGCTGGAAATGGTCCGTGACCGCCAGGTTGAACTGGGGGTGGCGTTCGAGCCGACCATGAATTCGTCGCTGCAATTCACGCCGTTGTACATCGACCGATTCGTCGCAGTGGTGCCCCTGGATTCGGCGTTGGCCGCACTTGACGACATCGACTGGCAGACCTTGCTCAAGGAGCCGTTCATTACCTTGCAGCGTCCGTCGACGGTGCGCGTCATGCTGGAAGAACACTTGCAGGCCCGCGGCATGAAACTTCCGGTGGAGTTTGAAAGCCATCAACTGGCGACGGTCGGGCGGATGGTCGCCAGTGGCCTGGGCGTGAGCGCGGTGCCGGCCTTGTGTGCCGGGCAGATGCGTGAGCTGGGCGCGCGTTGCATTACCTTGCGCGATCCGGTGGTGGAGCGGGCGCTTGGGGTGCTGACGTTGCCTGGGGGAGAACTGTCGGCGGCGGCGCAGGCGTTGTTTGATGTGCTGAAAGAGGAAAACCTTGGGCAACGATTTTCTTGAATGTGCGCCGGACCCTGTGGGAGCGAGCTTGCTCGCGATGACGGTGGATCAGCCAACAAATTTTCTGAATGTGCTGGCCTCATCGTCGGAACGCCGCCCGGAGCAAGCTCGCTCCCACAGGGATCGGGTTTCGTCAGTTGCCAAGTAGCTTCGCCAATAACGGCAACAATCGCTCGCACCCCCCCTCGATCTTCAAATCCAGCATCTCATCCGCCCGGGTCTTGCCCAGGTTGATCGCAATCAACGGCTTGCCCTGATCCACCACCGCCCGGCACAAGCGAAACGCCGAATAGGCCATCAACGACGAGCCGACCACCAACAGCCCCGCAGCCTGTTCGACGGCCGCCATCGCCTTGGCTGCTGTGGCCTGCGCGACGTTCTCGCCAAAGAACACCACATCCGGCTTCATCCGTTCCCCGGCACAATGCGGGCAGTGCGGGACCTGGAAGCGTGCCTCGAAGGCCGGGTCTAGCAAGGTGTCGCCGTCCGGCGCCTGTACCGCGTCGACGCCGGCCAGGTACGGGTTCTGTGTTTCCATCAGGCGCTGGATCGAATCGCGCTCGCTGCGCCGACCGCAATCCAGGCACAAAACCCGGTGCAGACTGCCGTGGAGCTCGATCACGTCATGGCTGCCGGCCTGGTCGTGCAGCGTGTCGACGTTCTGGGTGATCAGCCCGCTGATCTGCCGCGTGCCTTGCAAACGGGCCAGGGTGTCGTGGGCCACGTTCGGCTGCGCCAGACGCACCCGTGGCCAGCCGAGCATCGCCCGCGCCCAATAGCGCCGCCGGGACTCCGGGGYCGAGAGAAATTCCTGATACATCATCGGCTGCCGGCCCCGGCGCACGCCCTGGTTGTCGCGATAATCCGGGATGCCCGAGGGCGTGCTGATACCGGCACCGGTCAGCACGGCAAACGGCTGATCCGCCATGAGCTGATGGAGTCGATCGAGTTGGTCACGGGTCTGGCGGTCGAGCATGCCGGTAAACCTGTAGGAGCGAGCTTGCTCGCGATGGTCGTCAACGATAACACTGTAAGCCTGATACCCAGCGGTGTGATCGCGTTTATCGTCGGAACGCCGCCCGGACCAAGCTAGCTCCTACAGGGATACGGCGGGGATTATTTACGCGCCTCCAGAATCAGGTTGAACGGCGTTTCCGTGGCCCGGCGGAAACGGCTGAATCCGGCCTCGCTGAACACCTTGCGCAACCGCGCTTCACCGGCCTGGGCACCGAGGCCGAGGCCGACTTCCTGGGACAGCGAGTTGGGCGTGCAGATGAAGGTCGAGGCCGCGTAGAACAGGCGTCCGACTGGGTTGACGTTGTCGTCGAGCAAGTCGTTGGCGTAGGGCTCGACCAGCAGCACCGTGCCGTCGTCCTTCAGCGATTCATAAGCATGTTTGGCCGCACCCACCGGGTCGCCCATGTCATGCAGGCAGTCGAAGTAGCAGACCAGGTCGTAGTCGCTGCCGGGGTAGCTTTTGGCCGTGCCCTGGAAGAACCTGGCCCGGCTGGACACACCGCCTTCTTCGGCGCGTTGGGTGGCGACGGTAACGGACGGCGCGTGGTAGTCGAAACCGACGAAGCGCGAATCCGGAAACGCCTGGGCCATGATCACCGTCGAGGCGCCATGGCCGCAGCCGATGTCCGCCACTTTGGCCCCGGCTTCCAGTTTGGCCACCACACCGTCGAGGGCCGGCAACCATTCGGCGACCAAATGGGCTTTGTAGCCAGGGCGGAAGAAGCGTTCGGTACCGCTGAACATGCACGGATGGTGATCGCCCCAGGGCAGGGCGCCGTTGCCGCGCATGGCGTTGACCAGCTTGTCCTTGTCGTGGAAAAACGACGCGACCACGCTGATCCCGCCCGCCACATAGACCGGTGAGTCTTCGTTTGCCAAAGCCATGGCTTGCTCTTCGGGCAGGCGGAATTGGCCGTCATGGTGTTCCATGTAGCCGGAGGCGGCATGGGCGCTGAGCCATTCGCGCAGCAGGCGGGTGTTGCAGCCGGTTTTCCCGGCAAGGGTTTCGGGGGTGATGGGCTGACTGTCGGCCATCGCCCGGTACAGGCCGAGCTCTTCACCGAGGATGACGTTGGCGAGCATCGCCGCGCCGCCCATGTCGTTTACCAGTTTGCCCATGAAATCGTTAAGTCTGGCCTCGTCCATCACGTGTGCTCCTTCAGCAGGATCACGGTCCAGAGGCATTGTATTGGCGAGGCGTTCGCCGCTGGGCGGTGGTCGTGGGAATGTGCAGGACGCCAAGCGGGCCCTGTGTGCGTTGAGTTTAGTCCGGGGCGTGTGTACTGCTGTCTCGAGCGACGAAAGCCCCCCTGACTGACACTAAACCCCTGTGGGAGCGAGCCTGCTCGCGAAGGCGGCGGATCAGCCACCATTAGCATTGAATGTAAATCCGCYWTCGCGAGCAGGCTCGCTCCCACAAGGGATTTGAGTTGTGTATTCCATTGTGTCCAACCCCGGTTTCGATACACAGACACCCATTGTCGACCCCTTTCGAACACAGTCCTGATACACCCCTTCGATTAACTGTGTCTCAAGGCGGGCACCTGCCCGCAATCCTGGACACATGCGAGATCGACACCATGCAGACATCCATTGCCCCCGTAGCCAGGGCCAGCGCAGGGCTTGGCCTGCGTCGCGGTTTACTCAAAGAACTGCAAGCGGCCCCGGCCGGACATTTCGACTTTCTGGAAGTCGCGCCGGAGAACTGGATCGGCATCGGCGGTGCCCATGGTGCGGCGCTGCGGGCGCTGGCCGAGCGTTATCCGTTGTCCTGTCACGGCCTGTCCCTGTCCCTGGGCGGGACGTCGCCGCTGGACGTCGGGTTTTTGCAGGAAGTCCGGGGTTTTCTCGATCACTACAACGTGCCGCTGTACAGCGAGCATTTGAGCTATTGCAGCGATGACGGTCACCTGTACGACCTGTTGCCGTTGCCGTTTACCGAAGAAGCGGTGCACCACGTCGCCGCGCGTATCCGTCAGGCCCAGGACATCCTTGGCCGGCGCCTGGCGGTGGAAAACGTCTCCTGCTACGCCGCGCCCCAAGGGGACATGGACGAGGTCACGTTCACCAATGCGGTGTTGCGCGAGGCTGATTGCGACCTGCTGCTGGACGTCAACAATGTCTACGTCAACTCGATCAACCACGGTTTCGAGCCGCAGGCGTTTCTCGCGGGCATCGATGCGGGCCGGGTGGTGGCGATGCACATTGCCGGGCACTTCGACGAGTCCGATACCTTGAAGATCGACACCCACGGTGCCTCGGTGAAACCGGCGGTGTGGTCGTTGCTGGCCCAGGCCTACGCCCGGTTCGGTGTTCAGCCGACCTTGCTGGAGCGCGATTTCAATTTTCCGGCATTCGCCGAACTGGTGGCGGAGTTGCAGACCATTCGCCACCTGCAACAGGAGGTTTGAACCGTGGATAAACAATCGTTGCATCACCAGCAAAGCACCATGGGCCGGTACCTGCGTGATCCCGAGCATTTCGCGCCACCGGCCGAAATGGACCCTGCCCGGGCGCAAGTGTACCGCGACCTGGTGTTTGCCAATCTGTCGTCATTGCTCAGTGGCACCTTTCCGGTATTGYTGAAAATCCTGGGGGATGAGCACTGGCGTTCACTGGTACGGATTTTTCTGCGGGACTATCGCGCCCGCACGCCGAAGTTTGGTGAGATCGCCCAGGAGCTTGTCGAATTTCTCGCGACTGAGCCTCAAGCATTGAGCGATGGGCCGTGGCCACCGTTCATGGTGGAGCTGGCGCATTACGAGTGGGTGGAAATGGCCTTGCAACAGTCCGACGCCGAGCCTCTGGTTGCCGGTGATGCTGCGTTGCTGCTGGAGCGGCCGTTGCAGGTGTCGGTGCTGGCCTGGCCGTTGGCGTATGCCTGGCCGGTGCAGCGGGTGGGGCCGGATCATCAGCCGGACGCTTTGCCTGATCAGCCGACATTGCTGCTGGTGCAGCGGGCGGAGGACTGGAGTGTGAGGTTTTCTGAATTGAGTCCGTTGGCGTGGCGGTTGTTGCAGAGAATTGACGAGTTTCCCGAAGTGACCGGGCGTGAACAGTTGCAAGGATTGGCGGTCGAGGCGGGGCAGGTTGGTTCATCGGCGTTTTTCGAGGGTGGTCTGAGGTTGTTGCGGCAGATGCATGGGGATGGGGTTGTTGGAGTTGTTTGATCTTGGCGGCCGGTCAGCCGATCTGATTTCGCGGATGTATCACGTCGTAGGAGCTGCCGAAGGCTGCGATCTTTTGATCTTGATTGTCAGTAATACAGCCAAAAGATCGCAGCCTCGTTGCACTCGACAGCTCCTACCAGCTCCTACCAGCTCCTACTGGGCAATGCGTACGCATGACGAACCAGGCCGGCCGGTAGGCCGCCTCGGGCGCTGTTGCGGTGTACGCCCCTCGTGAGGCCGAACGTCAGGGGCAAGAGCCCTTGGTTACTTGGGGCCGGGCGGCGTTCCGCTCTTCCAAGTGACCCGCCGTACGGGCGGAACCAATAGCGGCCGTGACCGCAGCAACGGATATGTACACCCACAAAACAATCATCACCTGACACAAAGCCATCGTCGGAACGCCGCCCGGACCAAGCTTGCTCCCACAGGTGGCAGGTCAAAACCCACAACTATCAGCGAATAAAGTGAATCTTCCCGCTGTCGTCATTGCCCATGTAGATGCCATACACCCCAGCCTGACGTTCCTCGATATAACGTTCAAGGATCTGCCGGATCGCCGGGTAGTAGATGCTGTCCCAGGGAATCTCCTCAGGCGCGAAGAATTGGTAGTCGAGGGTTTCCGGGCCGTACTGCCCGGTAATCTCCAGCGCGATGGCGCGGAAGATTATGTACACCTCGCTGATCTTGGGCACGCTGAAGATCGAATAGGGCGAGACGATTTCCGCACGCACGCCGCTTTCTTCCCAGACTTCCCGCAGCGCGGCCTGCTCGGTGGTCTCGCCGCTTTCCATGAAGCCCGCCGGCAGGGTCCAGGTGCCGGGGCGCGGTGGAATCGCGCGCTGGCACAACAGGTACTTGCCGTCCTGCTCGATGATGCAGCCGGCAATGATCTTCGGATTGACGTAATGGATGTAGCCGCAGCCGCGGCACATCAGGCGCTCGTGCGTATCGCCCGGCGGTAACTGTGACTTAAGGTCTGCGCTGCCACACTTGGGGCAAAAGCTCGGGCTGAACATTTCAGCGACCTATGCGCGGTTCTTTCAGCGCGATGGGCAGGGTGATCTGCGGCGTGGCGCCGGTTTCTTCCTGTTTGCGCTTGAGGTAGTCCAGGGCCACGGCAGCGGCCGCTCGCACGTGGTCGACGCACGCCTGGTGGGCGGCCAGCGGGTCACCGCCCTTGATCGCTTCGACCATGCGTTCCATTTCCTGGTTACTGGCGCTGCGACGGTTTTGCTGGGACACCGAGGTCGCGCGCAGGTAGCTGATGCGTGCCTGCAACTGGCGCAGTTGAGTGGCCGCGACATGATTGCCCGAACCTTCGAGCAGCACATCGTAGAAACCCTGGACCGAGTCGATGACCTGTTGCAGTTCGCCGTCCTTCAGCGCCTTGCGGTTTTCTTCCAGGGCTTTTTCCAGGGCCTTGATGTCCTTGGCCTTGGCGCGCAGGGTGAACAGTTGCACGATCAGCCCTTCGAGTACGCAGCGCAGCTCGTAGATGTCCACGGCATCGGCCAGGGTGATGATCGCGACCCGTGGGCCCTTGGCGTCGGCGAATTCCACCAGGCCTTCGGATTCCAGGTGACGCAAGGCTTCGCGCACGGAAGTACGGCTGACGCCCAGGCGATCGCACAGATCGCGTTCGACCAGACGGTCTCCCGGCAGGAGCTGGAAGTTCATGATGGCGCTTCGCAGTTTATCCAGCACGATTTCGCGCAGGGTAACGGGGTTGCGATTGACCTTGAAGCTGTCGTCGAGTGGCAGGCGTTTCATGGGGTCCGCTCTGATTGTGGCTGTCCATGCAAAAAGAGCACTTCGATTACGGGAATCTGGGTGYCCGGTCAGATCAAACAGCCAAGGGTTAACTGGAGGCCTCGGCAT
>NZ_JBFUIC010000232.1:0-7053 GCF_056402075.1 Pseudomonas sp. P4_C3 | reverse complement strand
CGGCTAAACAGGTCGAAGAGTTCCGTAACCTGGTGCAGCGCCAGAAGGTCGATGCAGTGGTGGGCTACATTTCCTCCGGTGACTGCCTGGCCATTGCGCCTGTGGCCGAAGAGCTGGGGGCCATGACCGTGTTTTACGATTGCGGCACTTCTCAGCTGTTCAATGAAGACAAGACACCGCAGTTTGTGTTCCGCACCGGCCTTGATGC
Organism: Pseudomonas sp. P4_C3; assembly: GCF_056402075.1. Classification (NCBI taxonomy): domain Bacteria; kingdom Pseudomonadati; phylum Pseudomonadota; class Gammaproteobacteria; order Pseudomonadales; family Pseudomonadaceae; genus Pseudomonas; species Pseudomonas sp. P4_C3. Next base: position 6,845 of record NZ_JBFUIC010000232.1, on the reverse strand, counting down.
GGCCGTGGACAATATCGGCGCCGCCCGTTACCTGTCCAAGACCCGCCCCGACGCGCAGAAAGTTGCCGGCATCCAGCAGAACTACGCCTTTGGACAAGACAGCTGGAAAGACTTCACCCACTCCATGGAGCAGTTGATGCCCAAGGCCAAGGTGGTCGAGTCGCAGATGCCTAAGGTCTTCCAGGGCCAATACGGCGCCGAGATTTCCGCTCTGTCGGTCAAGCGCCCGGACATCATCCACTCCAGCTTCTGGGGCGGCGACATGGAAGCGCTGGTGTTGCAAGCCAATGCCCGTGGTTTGTTGGAAGACGCCACCGCGGTCCTGACCTGCGGCGAGTCCGCCCTGGACCGCTACAAGGACCAGGCTCCCAACGGCATGGTCATAGGTGGCCGTGGCCCGTTTGGTGCGTTCGCGCCGGATAACGAACTCAATCGCTGGTTCAAGGACAAGTACCAAACCGCGTACAACACCGCGCCGACTTACCCGGCGAGTAAAATGGCCCAAGCCATTCTCGGCCTCAAGCACGCAGCGGAGAACGCCAAGGTTGAACCGGGCAAGATCCCCGCGCCGCAGGAAATCGCCAAGGCCTTCAAGGGCGCGACCTTCGAGTCAGTGTCCGGCACGGTGCAAATGGCCCGCGCCGGAGGGCATCAGGCGATGCAGGGCATTTCCTATGGCGAGTACCAGTACGACAAGGCGAGCAAGAAAGGCGACGTGCAAAACGTCATCGCCTTCTCCGGCGAATGCGTGACGCCACCAGACGGCACTGCCGCCCTGGAATGGATCAAGGCTGGCTTCCCCGGTGCCCAGTGCAACTGATCAACCTCGCTTGATTGTTCCGAAGTGGCGGCCCGTCCGGCGTCGCCACCTTTATGCCAAGGTAGGACCTCTATGATGAGTCTTTTCGCGGTGCTGATTGACGGCACCATCTATGCCTCGTGGCTGTTTTTGGTCGCGGCAGGGTTGACGGTGATCTACGGGGTCATGCGGATCCTGAACATGGCCCATGGCAGTTTTTATGCCATTGGCGCCTACACCGCAGCTTCGCTGGTGGGCTGGTATTTCAATAACGGTATCGGCCCGGTCTGGGCCGGTTACCTACTGATGCTTGGCTGTGCCGTGGTGGCCGGGCTGATCGTTGGCCTGATTATCGAGCGTGGGSTGCTCAAGTTTATGTACGGCCGAGACGAAGTGCTGATGGTGATCATCACCTACGCGCTGCTGCTGGTGTTGGAAGACACCATGAAAATGATCTGGGGCGTGAACCCCTATTTTGCCTATCAACCCTACGCCGAAATGGGCCGTAGCGCCTTGGCCGGGCTGAAGGTATCCAATTACGACCTGATGCTGGTAGGCGTGTCGCTGGTGCTTGGACTGGGCTTGTACCTGTGGCTGGAACGCACCAACCAGGGCAAGGTCCTGCGGGCTGTGATCCACGATCGTGAAGTGGCTATGGCCATGGGTGTCAACGTCAAGCGCATGTTCACCCTGGTCTTTGTGTTGGGCACCATGCTCGGCACCTTGGCCGGTGCCTTGACCGCTCCGGCTATTTCCGTAGCGCCGGGCATCGGCGTGGAAATCATCGTCCTGGCCTTCGCCGTGGTGGTGATCGGTGGCATGGGCAGTATCGAAGGCGCGGCGGTAGGCGCCTTGCTAGTAGGGCTGAGCCGTGCGGCGGCGGTGCACTATGCGCCGGAGTTCGAACTCTTTGTGATTTACGGCGTCATGGCGCTGGTTCTGGCGGTACGTCCGCAAGGCCTGTTCGGCCGCGTGCTTGCGAGGAAAATCTGATGCGTATGGATAAAACCGAACTGATTCTGCTGGCGGTTGCAGCGTTGCTGGCCGCCGGTGGCTGGATTGCTCCGCAATGGCTGGTGTTTTTGCTGACCATGGCGTTGGCCAAGGCCATGGTAGTGCAAGGCGTGGTGATGCAGATGCGCGCCGGTCTGGTGACCTTTGGCCAGGGCTTGTTCTTCTGCGTTGGTGGTTATGCCGTGGGCATGAGTGGACATTTCCTAAACATCACCGACCTAGCCGTGTTGCTAATGATCGGCGTTGGCGTCGCGGTTTTATTGGCGATGGTTCTAGGGCTGCTGATGACCCGCTATCGGGAGATTTTCTTCGCCATGCTGTCGTTGGCGTTCTCGATGATCCTCTATGGCGTGCTGGTGAAAAGCTCGGCCCTGGGCAGTACTGACGGCTTCAACGTCAAGGCCTGGACCCTGTTTGGCTGGTCGCCGGCCGCCGGGCAGGGACCGCTGGTTTTGTTCATGATCATCGTTGCCAGTTCGACGGTGCTGGCGGTGTTGCTGCATCGCTACAGCCGCAGCAATGCCGGGATGATGTGTGAAGCAATTCGTGAAAACGAAGTGCGTGTCGAATACCTCGGGCAGTCCCCACGCTGGGTGCTTTACATGAACTACGTAGCCGCCGCGGCCGTTTCGGCATTGGGCGGTGGTTTCATGGCCTTGTCCGCCGGGCATATCGACCCGGAAATGGCCTACTGGATCACCTCCGGTGAGTTCGTGTTCATCGCCTTACTCGGCGGCACCGCCCACGTGGCGGCACCCTTTATCGCCGCCATCGTGTTTGCCGTGGTGCGCACTTACGCCATCGAACTGGTGCCCCATAGCTGGCAGATGATTCTGGGCTTCACCTTACTGGCGATCATCGTGTTCCTGCCCAAGGGCTTGTGGAGCCTGTTTACCGGTAACGCTAGGAGGGCTAAAGCATGACCTGCATTCTCGAAACCCAAGGTCTGTGCAAGGAGTTCGGCGCAGTCACTGCAGCCAAGGACGTCAATGTGCGGATCAACAAAGGGGAAGTGGTCGGTGTGATCGGCTCCAATGGCGCCGGCAAGACCACTTTCATCAATATGGTCACAGGTTACTTGAAGCCGAGTCGGGGCGAGATCCTGTTCAATAACCAGTCGATCATTGGTCGCACACCTCGAGCGATTACCCGCTCGGGCATGGCCCGCTCGTTCCAGGTCGCCCAACTGTTTGCGCAATTGAGCGTGCTAGACAACCTGCTGATTGCGGTGGCGGCGGCCGAAAGCCCGTTTCCAGCGCTGCTGGTGCCTATGCGCAGCGCCTCACGGATTGCCCGTGCCGACGCCATTCTTGTCGAGTTCGGCATACCGCAGTGGCGTGACACTCTGGTCACCGCGGTGCCGCAAGGAGTGCGCAAACTTATCGACATTGCCATGGCCTTGATTGGTGATCCGCAGATGTTGCTGCTCGACGAACCCACCAGCGGCGTTAGCGCCGAAGAGAAAACCGCGCTGATGGACACCGTGATGCGCGTCGTTGCCGAGCATCAAGTAACCGTGCTGTTCGTCGAGCATGACATGGACGTGGTACGCCGCTATGTGTCGCGCATTCTCGCGTTCTACAGCGGTGAAGTCCTGGCCGACGGAGCCCCGGAAAAAGTCTTGGCCAATGCGCAGGTGCAGGAGTTTGTCACTGGCGGCGCCAAGGCCCACGACAAGGCACAAAGGAGTGCCGTGAAATGAGCCTGGAAATTCGCAATCTCAATGTATCGATTGAAGGCATACCGATCCTCAATGACGTATCGCTGTCCATCGGTCCCGGGGAAATGGTCGGTCTAATCGGCCACAACGGCGCGGGTAAGACCACCTTGATCCGCGCCATCATGGGTTTGTTGCCCACGGACCGCGGCGAGATGTTTTTTGGCGGGCAGGACCTGCGCGCGCAGCCGGCCTTTACCCGCGCCGCAGCGGGTATCAGCTACTTGCCCGAAGACCGGCGCCTGATTCCGTCGCTGACCGTGGAAGAGAACATCATGTTGCCAGTGTGGGCCAACAAACTGGTCGACAGCAAACAGCGACTGGACTGGGTCTACAGCCTGATTCCAGAGATCGCCCAGTTCCGTGACCGCAAGGCGATGCAGTTGTCCGGTGGCCAGCAGAAGCTGGTGGCCATGGCCCGGGCACTGATGCCGGGCAATCAACTGTTGATTCTGGACGAACCTTTCGAGGGCGTAGCGCCGGTCTTGTCTCGGCGTTTAAGCGAGGTGATTGCCAAGCTGGGCCAGGAAGGCCTGTGCGTGTTGATCTCCGAATCCGATGACACACATTCTGCCGACCTGGTCGATGCGTTGTTTCGCATCGAGCGCGGCAGCGTGACAGCAGGGTAGGGGCAGCTGTATGTCGACATTTAACTTTGAAACCACGCCACGTGTGATCTGTGAGATCGATGGCGCGTTGCGCCTGGGCACCTTATGCCGCGAGCTAAAGGCCGAGCGGGTATTGCTGGTCAGCGATCCGGGGTTGTTGCGCGCCGGTTTGCTGGATGCACCCTTGCGAGCCCTGCACGAAGCCGGGGTCGACGCGACACTGTACAGCGATGTGCAGGCCGATCCGCCGTCGGAATCGGTACAGCACGCGGTGGATGCCGCCCGTAACTGCCGTGCCCAAGCAGTGATCGGCCTGGGCGGTGGCAGCTCCCTGGATACCGCGAAGTTGGTAGCCTTGCTCTGTGGCCGCGAACAGGCGCTGGAGTCGATCTACGGTATCAACCTGGCCCAAGGCCCGCGTTTGCCATTGATCCAAGTGCCGACCACGGCGGGCACGGGCTCGGAAGTAACGGCAGTGGCGATTGTCACTACCCCCAGCCATGAGAAAAAGGGCGTTGTCAGCCCATTGCTGTATCCGGATATCGCGCTGCTGGATGCCCGACTGACCGTCGGCTTGCCGGCAGCCGTCAGTGCCATGACCGGTATCGATGCCATGGTCCATGCCATCGAGGCCTACACCAGCGTGCACAAGAAGAATGTGCTGTCCGATGGCCTGGCAATGCAGGCGTTGCGCCTGCTGGCGGGCAATCTGGATCGGGTCCTGGCGACGCCGGGGGATTTACCGGCCCGCTCCGACATGCTTCTCGGCTCGATGCTAGCGGGCATGGCCTTTGCCAACTCGCCGGTGGCGGCGGTGCATGCCCTGGCGTACCCGTTGGGCGGCCACTTCCATGTGCCCCACGGCTTGAGCAACGCCTTGGTGCTAGTGCCGGTGCTGAACTTCAATCGTCCTGCAGCCGAGGCGCTGTACGCGCAACTGGCGGCGGCGGTGCTGCCAGGGCAGCGCTTTGCCAGCGAGGCGTTGGCCTGCGATGCCTTTATTGAGTTCATGACCCGGTTGGTGGAACGCATGCCGTTTGCCCAGCGGCTACGGGACGTGGGCGTGACTGTCGACGACCTGGATCACCTGACCGATGACGCGATGAAGGTCGAACGCCTGCTTATCAATAATCCGCGCCCGGTAACCCACCAAGATACCCGCGCCATCTATGCCTCGGTGCTGTAAACAAAAAGGACTGACCGATGAGTTATGAATTCAGAAGCGTGCCGCGCATAGTCTGCGAAGAGGGCGCGTTGCACAGCGTGGGCAAGGTGCTCAAGGATCTCGGTGCGCAACGGGTGATGCTGGTGTGCGATCCTGGCATTGTCAGCCTGGGTTTTGTAGTTAAGGCCCAGGACTCGCTTGAGGTGGCTGGCTGCGCAGTCACAGTGTTCGACCAAGTGGTTCCCGACCCTTCGTCCGCCGTGGTCAAAGAGGCCGCCGAGCAGGCCCGACAATTCAAGGCCGATGGCGTGCTGGGGCTCGGCGGCGGCAGTTCCTTGGACGCCGCCAAACTGGTGGCGTTGCTGATCAACAGCGAACAGCCCTTGGAGGAGTTGTATGGAACCGACAAAGCCCAGGGACAGCGGGTACCGCTGGTGTTGGTGCCGACCACGGCAGGCACCGGCTCTGAAGTGACTTGGGTCTCCGTCATCACTGACGAGCAACAGCGCAAGCAAGCGGTGTATTCGTCGCAACTGATGCCGGACGTGGCGGTGCTCGACCCGCAACTGACACTCGGACTGCCGCCCAGAGTCACCGCCGCCACCGGTTTGGACGCCATGGTGCATGCAATCGAGGCCTACACCAGTCGCACACGTAAAAACCCGATTGCCGATGGCTTGGCCTCCGCCGCCTTGGGGTTGCTGAGCGCCAACCTGCGCAAAGTATTGGCCAACGGTCAGGACGTGGCGGCGCGTACAGCGATGCTGCAAGGCTCGCTGATGGCGGGTGTGGCCTTCGTCAACGCCTCGGTGGCGGCTATTCATGGGTTGGCCTATCCGCTAGGGGCACGCTTTCACATTCCCCACGGCCACGCCAATGCCCTGGTGATGGCGCCGGTACTGCGTTTCAACCTGAGCGCGGCGCAAAGCCAATATGCGGAGCTCGCGACATACCTGTTGCCGGGCCGCCATTTCGAGCACGAAGCCGAGGCAGCCGAAGCCTTTGTCCAGGCAATTGAAGCGCTGGTGGCCGACAGCGGGCTGGAAACCCGGCTGTCGAAACTGGGGGTGGACGAACCCGCCCTCACCGAAATGGCCAACTCCGTGGTGATGAACCTGCGTCGCCTGATCGACAGCAATCCCAGGGACATGACCGCGCAGGACGTAGAAGCCCTCTACCGCAGCATCTTCTAACCGACTGACGCGCATCGCCTGCTTACAGGCGGTGTGCTGAAGGGGTACGCACCCTAATTTGAGGGGCCGTATCAGCTTGCCCTCCCTTTTTTCACCTCGTCTGTCAACGCAGAGGGGAGGGTTTTGTGCGCTTTTTAACCATGAGAATAAAAATAATGAACTGCAGCAATAAAAACAGCCGCATGTTGGCACCTGTCGTCGGTACCCATGTCTTAGGGCTGGCGCTGGCCGCGTCTGCCTTTCCGGCCGTTGCCGAGGGCTTTCTCGAAAACGCCAAGGCGAGCCTTACGTCGCGCAACTTCTACATCAACCGCAACTTTACCAACCCGGCTTACCCGCAGAGCAAGGC
>NZ_JBFUIC010000231.1:0-7103 GCF_056402075.1 Pseudomonas sp. P4_C3 | reverse complement strand
CTCGTCGAACTGCTCCAGGCGCTCGACGACAAGGAGCAGACATGAGCAAGAAAACGCCGCCGCGCATTTACAACAAGGCCGGCCAGCGGGTGCCGGTGCAGGACAAAAGCTGGTACGCCGTGCATGCCAGCGGTGAAGCCACCGAGCGGCTGATTGAAGTCTTTGTGTACGGCGAGATCGGCACCTGGGGCATTACGGCCAGTCAGTTTATGCAGGATCTGCGCGCCGTCGATGATGGCGTGTCGCCGGTGATCGCGGCGTTCAACAGCATCGGCGGCGACCTGTTCGACGGGTTGGCCATGCACAACACTTTGTCGCGGCTGGGCGAACGTTGCACGGCGCGTGTCGATGCATTGGCTGCAAGTGCGGCCAGTGTCGCGGTGTGCGGTGCTCACAAGGTGGTGATCGCGTCCAATGCGATGCTGATGATCCACAACCCATGGACCTATGCGGCCGGCGATGCCGAGAGCTTTCGCAAGGTGGCGGATGTCCTCGACCAAACCATGGAGGCGATCATCGCGGCCTACAAGGCCAAGGCACCGGACATCGATGAGGTGGAGTTACGGGGTTTGGTGGCCGCCGAAACCTGGCTGACAGCCAGTGAGGCAGTGGCTCTGGGGCTGGCCGATGAGGTGGGCGACGGGGTGCCGGTCAAGGCGTGTCTGGGGCAGGGCGGGGTGATGCAGCGTTATCAACACACCCCAGCTGAATTGCTGGCCCAGCTCGATGAGTTGCCTGAGCCAGATCCGGAGCCGGCGCCAAACGATCCACCCAAGCCCGTGATGGACTCGGCCAAGCTGGCGTTGTTGATCACTCAACGTTGCACGGAGGCGGGGATCAGCAACCTGGTCGCGCCATTGCTCAGTTCGACCCAGCTTGAAAGCGAAGAGATCGTCTTGGCGGGGCTGACGCGGGCCAAGGCAGTGCATGACCTGTGTGTCGCGGCACGTTTGCCAGAGCTGGGCACCGAATACGTGGCTGCCGGGCTGGATGAGTCCGCGGTACGCGCGCGGCTGTTTGACAAGATCGTCAGCAGTGGCAACGGTTTCGAAATCGACAATAGCGTACCCCTCGACGATGACCCTGCACCAAAGGTGCTGGCGAAACAACCGAATCCCTCTTCGATCTGGGCGGCCCGTCAGGCCGCCCATGCAGGGCAACTCAAAAGTGCAAAAGGAGCACGAGCATGACCGTAAAGTACGAAACGCTACACGCCGGCGAGTTTCTGCTCTCCGAAGGGGCCGGGAAGATCTCTCGTGAATCCATTCTGGTGGCCGCCGGTGCCGCACTGAATGYTGGCCAGGTGCTGGGGTTGGTCACGGCGACCAATGAGTTTGCCCCCTACGATCCTGCCGCCGTTGATGGCACTGAAGTGGCGGCCTGCATCCTCTACGGGCCGCTGGGTGAATCGACCGAAGAGCGTCGCGCCAGTGCAGTGGTACGGCTGGCCGAGGTCAGCGAGGTGCATTTGACCGGTTTCGATGCTGACGCGGAGGCCGCCTTGGCGGCTCAATTTTTGATAGCCCGCTAAGTCAGCCCCCCTTACCCCAACCCCGCCTTGTGCGGGGTTTTGCTTTTCTGGAGAGTCCCTTCATGGCCGACATTGGCATTTTTACCGACGATGTTTTTTCCGTGTCTTCGCTTACCGCGGCGATCAATGAGCAGGAATACTTGCCGGGCCGCATCAGCAGCCTGGGCCTGTTTCGCGAGGAAGGCATCAGCACCCTGACCGTGCAGATCGAAAAGGACGGCAACACCCTGGCCCTGGTGCCGGCGGGTGAGCGCGGCACCTCGGGTCTGGTCGTGGGTGCAAGCAAGCGTCAGATGATTCCGTTCAACACCGTGCACCTGCCGCAGCGTTTCACCATCAAGGCCGACGAGATCCAGGGCATTCGCGCCTTTGGTACGACCACCGAGTTGCAGGCCGTGCAGGGCGTAGTGAACACGCGCCTGAGCAAGGCCAAGCGTCAGCTCGATGCCACCCATGAATTTCAACGCATGGGCGCGCTGAACGGCCTGGTGCTGGACGCGGATGGCTCGACGGTCCTGCTGAACATTTATCAGGCGTTTGGTGTGGAGCAACAAAGCTTGTCCATGGGCCTGAACGACTCGGCGACGAAGATCCGGGTCAAGTGCGCCGAAGCGCTGGACATGCAGGACGATGAACTGGGTAGCGTCACCAGCTCGGGCGCGCGGGCCTTCTGTGGCAAGAATTTCTGGAACAAGCTGATCACACACAAATCGGTTGAGGAAACCTACCTCAATACGATCCAGGCCGCGGAATTGCGTGGTGATGCGCGGGACAGCTTCGAGCTCGGTGGCATCGTCTGGGAGCGCTACCGCGGGCGCATCGCTGGCGTGTCGTTTATTCATGACGATACAGCCCTGTTGATTCCCGAAGGTGTGCCGGAGCTGTACATCTCCTGTTTTGCTCCGGCGGATTACATGGAAACGGCCAACACCCAAGGCCTGCCGTATTACAGCAAGCTGGAACCACTGCCGTTCAACAAGGGCATGGCTGGAGAAGCCCAGTCCAACCCGTTACACCTGTGCACGCGTCCTCGGGCGCAGATCCTGCTGACGCTCTGACCATGGCCTTTCGAGACCTGGTCGCGGAGATCGACAGCGTGGTGTTCGACACCCTGGCCGATGTTGGCTTCATTGAAGGTCGGCGCGTGCTGGGCATGTTCTCGGCGCCTTGGTTGCAACCCAAGATCGGGCGCTTGAACACCGGTCTGCGCGAGCCGTGCTTTCATATTCGGGTGGCCGATGCCGCGGGCGTGGAAAAAGCGCAAACGGTGCAGATCGAGTTGCCCATCCTGGACGGTGGCGGCGAGTACACCCTGATTCACCTGGAACCGGCGGGTGATGGTCTGGTGGCCTTGTCGTTGAGGTTAAAAGCATGAGTGCCGTTCCGGTTTCGCTGCAACTCTCGACCAAGGACATGCAGGCCTTCGACAGTCTGGCCAAGGTGGTGCCCAAGGCCGCTGCTGCGGCGCAACGACGGGCGATCAACAAGACCTTGGGCTGGCTGGCCACGCACATGGCGCGCGATGTCAGTAAACAGGAGCGGATCGCCGTCCGGGCGGTGCGTCAGCGCCTGCGCAGCTATCCCATCAAAGGCCAAGGGCAGTTGGGCAAACTCTGGTTTGGCACCAACCCGATGGAGGCCAGCCGGGTAGGCAATCCCCGGCAGGGTAAGGCCGGTGTCTCGGTGGCGGGGCGGCGCTACCAGGGCGCCTTTTACAAGCGTGTCTATGGCAACAAGGCGGACATCTGGATCCGCACCTCCAGCAAACATTTCAACCCGGATGACTAWCCCGGCAGCAGCGCGTCCGCGGGTGGAGGCACAAGTTCGGGCTGGATCGTGGAAAACGACAATCGCTTTCCACTGGCCAAGGCCAAGGTCTCGCTCGAAGAAGTTGAAGGTCCGTTTTACACCTGGGCCAACAAGGCCGACGAGCGTCTACTGGTCGTGTTCAAACAAGAGATGAACTTTGAACTGCACAAATACCTGAAGGGGAGTACCCGTGTCTGATCCTGCCTTTTCGCTGGATGCGTTGTACGCCGCCATCGAGGACCACATCCGCCAGGCACTGCCTTCGGTGCGGTTTGTGGCGACCTGTCCGGACATTCAGGACCGGATAGCGTTGCCGGCGGTATTTCTCGAGCCGGTTGAGTTTGAGCCCGGGCCTGACATCGGCACCGGTGAAACCGTGTTGATCCAGCGCTTTGAAGCGCGGGTCATTGTTGCGCCCGAGTTGGCCCGTCATCAGCAACTTGGTGCCCAGTTGGCGGCACAACTTGCCGTTCTGTTGCGGGCACAAACCTGGGGGCTGGATAACGTCGAACAGGCGCAGTTTGTGGCCTCGCGTCAGGACTGGACCAAACCCGAACTGGATGGCTACACCGTGTGGACGGTGGAATGGACCCAGCAGATCTACCTCGGCGAGGTTGAGTGGCTTTGGCCTGTCGAGCCCCCGGGCACCCTGTACCTGAATGTCGATGGCTGCACCGGTACCGGCAATGAAGATCACTACTTTCAGCCGGAGGATCTGGCATGGAATACGCAAGCGCCGAACATGACCGGATGATCGCGGCGATGCTGATGCCCTGCGTGGTGGTCGGTATTGATCTGATGGCCGGCCGGGTGCGGGTCAAGGCCGGTACTTGGGTCAGTGCCTGGGTGCGCTGGCACAGCCTGGCCGCGGGTAAGGCACGTCATTGGCGTGCACCGAGCACGGGGGAGCAGGGCGTGCTGTTCAGCCCCAGCGGTGATCCGGCCATGGGCACCTTCATCCCGGGGCTGTATGGCAACGCCGGGGCACCACCGGACAACCGCGATCACGTCGAGGCCTGGTACTTCGACGATGGCGGCTCGCTGGTCTACGACTGGCAAGCCGGCAGCTACAGCATCGCATTACCCGACGGCAGCTGCGCAACCATCACGGTCGGAGGCTCGCAGCTTGACGTGACGCCGGAGCAAATCCGGGTGACTGCCAGCCAGATCACCCTGGTGGGTGAGGTGAGCATCGACGGTGCGTTGAGTGTATCCGGCGACATCACCGGCGCCGGCACGATCATGGATGCCGGGGGCAACAGCAGCAACCACTCGCATTGAGTGAACATTCACCTTCAGCCCGCCGCGCGCGGGCTTTTTCATGTCTGGAGAAAAACCATGACGAGTAAAACCAAGGAAGTCTCGACCGCCAACGAAGCGCCCTCGCCGGCCACGCTGAGCTTCTTTCGCGACACGCTGTACACGTCGCGGGTGCTGATTCTGCTGGAGGCCGAGCGCACCTTGAAAGTGGAAAAAGGGCGGGTCGCGGTGGCCTCGGATGACACGGTCGCGATCGAGTATTTGCATGGCCGCAAGGATTTTGTCGCGGTCGAGGGCTGATCACATGATCGGGATGATCGGACTGGACCGCCGCACCGGCCAACTCATTTCCGGACTCGATCACCTGCGCCAGTCCATCGAGGACATCTTGTCCACGCCCTTGGGCAGCCGACGCATGCGCCCGGAGTACGGCAGCAAGCTACGGCGCTTTGTCGACCTGCCGGTCAATGACGGCTGGAAAAGCGCCGTGCAGGCCGAGGTGGCCAGTACGCTCGGGCGTTGGGAGCCACGCCTGAAACTGGGCCGGGTGCGCGCCGTGGCCATCCTCGACGGGCGTATCACCTTTGAGCTGACCGGGCAGTACCTGGGCAGCGACGTGACTTTGGAGGTGTCCGCATGACTATGGAACTGGCGGCCCTGCCGCCGCCGCAAGTGCTTGAAGACCTCGACTTTGAAGTGGTCTACCAGGAGAAGCTGGAAGCCTTCCGCCTGAGCATGGGCGACAACTGGAGTGCGGAGCTCGAAAGCGACCCGGTGCTCAAGCTGATCGAGCAGGCCGCATATGGCGCCTTGCAGAACCGGGCGCGGGTCAACGACGCGGGCAAGGCCTTGCTGTTGGCCCACGCCGAGCGGGCCGACCTCGATCATCTGGCCGCCAACGTCAACCTGCAGCGCCTGGTGATTCAGGCCGGAGATCCGAGCACGGTGCCGCCGACGCCGCAGGTGCTCGAAGAGGACGATGCCCTGCGCGAGCGGGTCCAGCTGTCATATGAGGGGCTGACCACGGCCGGGCCGCGCAACAGCTACATCCTCCATGCGCGCAACGCCTCGGGCCTGGTGGCCGATGCCACGGCGGAAAGTCCGTCACCGGCCGTGGTGGTGGTCACAGTGCTCAGCCTGGAAGGCAGCGGTGCCGCCTCGCCGGAACTGCTGGAAGAGGTCCGGCTGCACCTCAACGACGAAGACGTGCGGCCGGTGGCCGACCGCCTCACGGTGCAGAGCGCTGTGGTCATCGACTACCACATTGAAGCGGTGCTGTACCCGCAGGCACCGGGGCCCGAAAACGAAGCCTACCTGGCCGAAAGCCAGAAACGCCTTAGCGAGTGGATCAACCCGCGCCGCCGCCTGGGACTGGAAGTGGCGCGCTCGGGGATCGATGCGCAGTTGCACATTCCCGGCATCGCCCGGGTTGAGTTGCTGGATTGGACCGACATCAAGCCGAGCAAGGCTGAGGCGGCGTATTGCACTGGCTACAGCGTGATCCTGGGGGCCTGACATGAGTACTCAGCTGCCGCTCAACAGCACGCCGCTGGAGCTGGCCGTGGAAGCGGCCAATTACGAAAACACGCTGATTCCGCTGCGCAGTTTGTACAACGCCGACACCTGCCCCGAGCACTTGTTGCCGTACCTCGCCTGGGCCTGGTCAGTGGACCGCTGGAACAACAACTGGACACAGGAAGCCAAGCGCACGGCGATCCGTTCGGCGTACGACGTGCATGCACGCAAAGGCACCATCGGTGCATTGCGGCGGGTGGTCGAGCCTTTGGGCTACCTGATCGACGTTGTGGAATGGTTCGACACCGTGCCGGAAGGCGTTCCCGGTACGTTCGCCCTGGAGGTGGGGCTGAATGACGCCGGCATCACCGAGGAACTGTACGAGGAACTGGCGTGGTTGATCGACGACGCCCGTCCGGTCAGCCGGCACATGACCAACCTGGCGCTCAGTCTGCAAACCGAGGGGGTGGTGGGCATCGCCGTGTGCGTGCAAGAGGGCGAAGAGATCGACGTGTACCCGCCGACCGCGCAAGACATCGACGTGACCGGCTCTTTTGGCCCGGCGCTCTGCGTCGATGAAACCGATACTTTGGACGTTTATCCCTATGATTGATAAAACCAGTCAGTTTTTTGCCATTCTCACGGCGGTCGGTGAGGCCAAGCACGCCAATGCCATCGCCATGGGGCTGGACTGGATGTTCACCGAGATGGGCTTGGGCGATGCCAACGGCACCGACCCGATTCCCGATCGCCTGCAGACCCAGTTGATCAACGAATGGCGCCGGGCGCCGATCAACCAGATCCGCGTCGATCCGGCCAACCCCAACACCGTCATCACCGAGCAGATCATCCCGCCGGAAGTCGGCGGTGAATGGATTCGCGAGATCGGCCTGTACGATGTCGACGGCGACCTGGTGGCGGTGGCCAACTGCGCGCCGAGCTACAAACCGTTGCTGGACCAGGGCAGTGGCAAGACCCAGGTCGTACG
>NZ_JBFUIC010000230.1:0-7136 GCF_056402075.1 Pseudomonas sp. P4_C3 | reverse complement strand
GAGCCTGCTCGCGATGGTGTGTCAGTCGACATCATTGTTGCTGATCCACCATCGCGAGCAGGCTCGCTCCTACAGAAAAGCGGGGCCGGCAGCAAAATTGGGTTCGACGCCTGAAAGGTCAGGCGTCGAAGGGTCTATCAGGCTTGCGTCAGTTTTGCTGCGGCACGCTCGAAGCGGTCCAGACCGGCATCGATATCGGCGTCTTCCACCACCAGGCTTGGGGCGAAACGCACCACGTCCGGGCCGGCTTGCAGAACCATCAGGCCTTCTTGCTCAGCGGCGTTGAAGATGTCCTTGGCCTTGCCTTTCCAGGCATCGCTCAGCACGCAACCGATCAACAGGCCCATGCCGCGGACCTTGGTGAACAGCCCGTATTTCTCGCCGATCTGCTCAAGGCGCGCCTTGAACTTGTCGTGTTTGGCGTTGACGCCGGCCAGTACTTCAGGGGTGTTGATCACGTCGATCACGGCTTCAGCGACCGCACACGCCAGCGGGTTGCCGCCGTAAGTGGTGCCGTGGGTGCCGACGACCAGGTGCTTGGCCAGGTCGTCGGTGGTCAGCATCGCCGCGATCGGGAAACCACCGCCCAGGCTCTTGGCGCTGGTCAGGATGTCCGGGATCACGCCGTAATGCTGGTAGGCGAACAGATGGCCGGTACGGCCCATGCCGGTTTGCACTTCGTCGAAAATCAGCAGCGCGTTGTGCGCGGTGCAGAGTTCGCGGGCACCTTGCAGGTATTCCAGTTCAGCCGGGATCACACCGCTTTCGCCCTGAATCGGCTCCAGCACCACGGCGCAAGTCTTGTCGGAAATGGCAGCTTTCAACGCAGCCAGATCGTTGTACGGCACGTGGGTGATACCGGTGATTTTCGGACCAAAACCGTCGGAGTACTTCGACTGGCCACCGACGTTCACGGTGAACAGGGTGCGGCCGTGGAAACTGTTGAGCGCGGCGATGATTTCGTACTTCTCGCTGCCAAAGCGGTCGAAGCCGACGCGACGGGCCAGCTTGAAAGCGGCCTCGTTGGCTTCGGCGCCGGAGTTGCAGAAAAAGGCGCGGTCGGCAAAGGTGGCATCGACCAGCTTATGGGCCAGGCGCAGGGCCGGCTCATTGGTGAACACGTTGGACACGTGCCACAGCTTGTTCGCCTGCTCGGTCAAGGCACCGACCAGCGCCGGATGCGCGTGGCCCAATACGTTAACGGCAATCCCGCCGGCGAAGTCGATCAGCTCGCGACCGGACTGGTCCCAAACGCGGGAACCGGCGCCACGCACAGGAATGAATGCGGCAGGCGCGTAGTTGGGAACCATAACCTGATCGAAATCGGCGCGTTGTACCGCAGCGTGCTCAACGGACATCGGAGTCTCCTGAAGAGAAAACACTCGCCTGAAACTGGCGAGCGATGGGGGGATTGTAAGGACAGTTTTCAGCCCGGCCTTGCCGCCAAGCGACAACTTCTTATAGCGCAAACCCCGGATTTTCCCGGGTTTACGGCAATGCGACATATAGGGTCGCAAAGGCGCAGTTTAACTGGCGCGGCGGTTTATAGGCAGTTAGCCGGTGCTGATAAAAATCTACTGCTCGCCCACCTCCCCCTGTAGGAGCGAGCCTGCTCGCGATAGCGGTAGGTCAGCTGGCACCCATGCAACTGAAATACCGCTATCGCGAGCAGGCTCGCTCCTACAGCCAACTAGCTACGTTCGGCCGGCACTGACGACAATTCGAACGGGCTGCTGCTGCGCCGCTGGTTGCGATCTTCCCGCGGCGTGGCACCGAAGAAGTTGCGGTAGGCGCTGGAGAAATGCGGCCCCGAGGAGAAGCCACACGACAGGCCGATCTGGATGATCGACTTGCTGGTTTGCATCAACATCTGCCGGGCCTTGTTCAGGCGCAGTTCCAGGTAGTACTGGCTCGGCACACGGTTGAGGTATTGCTTGAAGATGCGCTCCAGTTGCCTGCGGGACACGCACACGTGTTGGGCGATTTCGTCGGTGGTCAGCGGCTCTTCGATGTTGGCTTCCATGAGCAACACGGCTTGTGTGAGCTTCGGATGGCTGGAACCGAGGCGGTTCTGCAACGGAATACGCTGGCGTTCGCCGCCCTCGCGAATGCGCTCGACCACCAGTTCCTCGGAGACCGCACCGGCCAGTTCCGCACCATGGTCACGGGCCAGCACCGCCAGCAACAAGTCGAGCACCGACAGGCCGCCGCACGCCGTCAGGCGATCGCGATCCCAGTCGAACAGGTGACTGGTGGCGATGACCTTCGGAAAACGCTCGGCGAAATCGTCCTGCCAGCGCCAATGCACGGCCGCGCGATAACCGTCGAGCAAGCCTAATTGCGCCAGCGGATAAACACCGGCCGACAGACCGCCGATCACGCAGCCGGCACGCACCAGTTGTTTAAGCGCACTGCTGAGCGCCGGCGCCAGTGCGGTCGGTGGCTCGTCGGCGAGCAGGAACAGCTTCTGGAAATTTTCGAGCTTGCCGGTCCACGCTTCACCCGGCAACTGCCATTCGCCTTCGGTCCGCGGTTCGGCCTGCAGGAATGACAGTTCGTAAACCACGTCCGGATGCACACGCTGGGCAACACGCAAGGCCTCCTCAGCCAGCGCAAGCGTCAGTGCTTTAGTGCTGGGCCAAATCAGGAAACCAATTCGATGGGCAGTCATGGGCGAGCGATCCGAAGCGAAGAACAGTGATGAAGGCATGGGCCAATGCTAGCCCGTAAACGAACGCAAATCTCAGAACCAGCACAGATCTAAATGTGGGATCTGGCTTGTCGGAGCCCCCCTGTAGGAGCTGCCGAAGGCTCGGGCCGCGATCGGACGATCTTTTGATCTTGATTTTTCAAATCAAAAGATCGCAGCCTCGCGTCACTCGACAGCTCCTACAGGGGGGCGACAAGCCAGCCCCCACAAGGGAGCGGGGCCAGCCACCAAATTGCGAAGCATGCACTATCCCTGTGCACAACGGCAGTCCTGATTATTTCAAGCTGCCGGACAGGAATTGCTGCAAACGCTCGGACTGCGGGTTCACCAGCACTTCGCGCGGGTTGCCGCTTTCTTCGACCACACCTTTGTGCAGGAACACCAACTGGTTCGACACTTCACGGGCGAAGCCCATTTCGTGGGTCACCACGACCATGGTCCGGCCTTCCTGGGCCAGGGCCTGCATGACTTTCAACACGTCGCCAACCAGCTCCGGGTCGAGGGCCGAGGTCGGTTCGTCGAACAGCATCACTTCCGGCTCCATCGCCAGCGCACGGGCAATCGCCACGCGCTGCTGCTCGCCGCCGGACATGTGGCCAGGATAAGCATCCTTGCGATGAGCAACGCCTACCTTGTTCAGGTAGTGCTCGGCTTTCTCGCGTGCTTCAGCCTTGGACATGCCCAGTACATGCACCGGCGCTTCCATGATGTTTTCCAGCGCGGTCATGTGCGACCACAGGTTGAAATGCTGGAACACCATCGACAGGCGCGAACGCATGCGTTGCAGCTGTTTCGGGTCGGCTGCCTTCAGCGCGCCGTCCTTGTTCGCCACCAGCTTCAGCTCTTCGTTGTTGAGCAGGATCTTGCCCGCGTGCGGCTGCTCCAGCAGGTTGATGCAGCGCAGGAAAGTACTTTTGCCGGAGCCACTGGAGCCGATGATGCTGATCACATCGCCGGCTGCCGCTTTCAGGGACACGCCCTTGAGCACTTCGTGACTGCCATAGCGTTTATGCAGGTCTTGGACTTCAAGTTTGTACATGCTGTCGGTTCTCACAAAAACAGTCAGTCAGTGGTATTCAGTGCTTGCGCGGGGCCAGGTAGCCCAGCCAGCGGCGCTCGGCCATCTTGAACAGCTTCACCAGGATGAAGGTCAGGCACAGGTAGAACACGCCGGCGGTGATGTACGCCTCGAACGGCAGGTAGAACTGGGCGTTGACCGTGCGCGCGGCACCGGTGATGTCGATCAGAGTCACGATCGACGCCAGACTGGTGGTCTGCAGCATCATGATCACTTCGTTGCTGTACTGCGGCAGCGCGCGGCGCAGGGCCGACGGCAGCAGGATGCGCTTGTACATCTTGACCCGCGACATGCCCATGGCCTTGGCCGCTTCGATCTCGCCGTTCGGCGTGGCGCGCAGGCTGCCGGCGATGATTTCGGCGGTGTAGGCGCTGGTGTTGATCGCGAAGGCCAGGCACGCACAGAACGTTGCGCTGGACAGCCACGGCCAGAGGAAGCTTTCACGTACGGCTTCGAACTGCGCCAGACCGTAGTAGATCAAGAACAGCTGCACCAGCATCGGCGTGCCGCGGATCACGTAGGTGAAGAGCCAGGCCGACATGTTGACGACCGCGTTCTTCGAGACGCGCATCAAGCCCAGCGGCAATGCGCACAGCAAGCCGAAGAACAGCGACAGCGCGAGCAGTTTGAGGGTGGTCACCAGGCCGCCGAGGTACAGCGGCAAGGCCTGCCAAATGACGTTGTAGTCGAAGATCATAGATCAGCCGCCCTTACGCCTACCGAGTAGCGCTTCTCAAGGTGACGCAATGCCAGCAACGACACACTGGTGATCACCAGGTACATCGCCGCCACTGCGAGGAAGAAGGTGAAAGGCTCGCGGGTGGCATCGGCCGCCTGCTTGGCCTTGAACATCATGTCTTGCAGACCCACCACCGAAATCAGCGCGGTTGCCTTGGTCAATACCAGCCAGTTGTTGGTGAAACCGGGAATCGCCAGGCGAATCATCTGCGGCACCAACACCCGGAAGAACACCTGGAAACTGCTCATGCCGTAGGCCATGCCGGCTTCGGCCTGACCTTTGGGGATCGCCATGAAGGCCCCACGGAAGGTTTCCGACAGGTACGCACCGAAGATGAAGCCCAGGGTGCCGATACCGGCGGCCAACGGGTTCAGGTCGATGTACTCGTCAAAACCGAGCAGCGGTGCGACGCGGTTGAGCAGGTCCTGGCCGCCGTAGAAAATCAGCAGGATCAGCACCAGGTCGGGAATACCGCGGATCACCGTGGAATACAGGTCGCCCAGCCAGGCCAGCCAGCGCACCGGCGACAGGCGCAGTGCCACGCCGATCAGGCCCAGAACGATGGCCATGGCCATGGACGACAAGGCGAGCTGAAGCGTCAGCCAAGCGCCATCGAGGATGACAGCCCCGTAGCCTTTCAACATGATTCAGGTCCTCGAAAGTTGGGATGAAAAAATGGCGCAAACCTCAGAGATCCTGTTGCTTGCGCCATTTCGGACTTGTCGCAGAGACGTGTTACTTGCCGTAGATATCGAAGGCGAAGTATTTGTCCTGGATTTGCTTGTACTTGCCGTTCTCGCGAATGGCCGCGATGGCTGCGTTGAGCTTGTCCAGCTCAGCCTTGTCGCCCTTGCGCACTGCGATACCTACACCGTCGCCGAAGTATTTGACGTCGGTGAACGCAGGGCCGACGAAGGCGAAACCTTTACCGGCGTCGGTTTTCAGGAAACCGTCATCCAGCAGCGTAGCGTCTGCCACGGTGCCGTCGAGGCGGCCGGCGGCCACGTCGAGGTAAATTTCGTTCTGCGAACCGTAAGGCTTGATCTCGGCACCCAGCGGGGCCAGGACTTCGCGGGCGAAACGCTCGTGGATCGAACCACGCTGCACGCCGATGTTCTTGCCCTTGAGCTCGGTCAGGCCTTCACTGACCTGAGTGCCGGCCTTCATGACCAGGCGAGCCGGGGTGTTGTAGTACTTGTTGGTGAAGTCCACGGACTTCTTGCGATCTTCAGTGATCGACATGGACGACAGGATGGCGTCGATCTTGCGCACCTTGAGCGCAGGGATCAGACCGTCGAACTCTTGTTCGACCCAAACGCACTTGGTCTTCATCTCTTCGCACAAAGCGTTGCCGATGTCGTAGTCGAAACCAACGATGCTGCCGTCCGGCGCTTTCGACGCGAACGGAGGGTAAGCCGCCTCGATACCGATTTTCAGAGGTTTTTCATCGGCGAAGGTTGGCAGAGACAGCACGGACAGTGCCAGGGCGCCAAGCAGCACGAGTTTCTTCATCTTGGGACTCCATCGGTAAAGGGCAAAAACGGCAGAGTGAGCAACAGCCCAATATGCGAGTGAGTGGAACCGGAAAGCAGTGCTGCGTCCTGGGAAGCCAGTGTTTAAATTCAACACGGGCAACGACGAGCGAGTGATCGRCATTCTAACGACAGGCCCGAGGCCGATATTTCTTCAATGCGACAACTAATTACAGAAGCACCGAGAAAGCCGTTTTAGCGCATTGACAGCCCTGCAAAATCATGCAAGAGCAAAAGACATTGAACCGATCTGTATTGCAAATTGCGGGCCTATTATTGGCAAACCCTTCTAATCCGGCAAGCGCAGTGTAATGGCTTATTTTTTGAGGGGCATTTCAGGCCCGGATTTGAGCCCCGGCGTTTCCCAATGCCCCGCATTGAAGCGATGCGGTTACACATTCAGTAACCTGAAGGAATGCAGGTAACAGTAGGAAACCTCCCACAGAGGAAGCCGATAATTATTGGTTGAAGATCAACATCAAAAGATCGCAGCCTTCGGCAGCTCCTACATGAATCGCGTTCCTCTGTAGGAGCTGCCGAAAGCTGCGATCTTTTGATCTTCAAAAACAAAAACCCCGCCAGGTTCAACACCTGACGGGGCTTTTGATGACTCAGATCCGCCGCTTACGCGACATTCATGGTCTTGTGCGTATCAATCAAATGCTGCACCACACTCGGATCAGCCAGGGTGGAGATATCCCCCAACCCATCATATTCAGCCGTCGCAATCTTGCGCAGAATCCGCCGCATGATCTTGCCCGAACGGGTTTTCGGCAGCCCCGGCGCCCACTGGATGACATCCGGCGAAGCAATCGGGCCGATCTCCTTGCGCACCCAGTTTTTCAGCTCCAGGCGCAGCTGCTCGTTCGGCTCTTCACCGTTTTTAAGGGTGACATACACATAAATGCCCTGCCCCTTGATGTCGTGCGGCACACCGACCACCGCGGCTTCGGCGACTTTCGGGTGCGCGACCATTGCGCTTTCGATCTCGGCGGTGCCCATGCGGTGGCCGGACACGTTGAGCACGTCGTCCACGCGACCGGTGATCCAGTAGTAACCATCGGCATCGCGACGGGC
>NZ_JBFUIC010000229.1:0-7146 GCF_056402075.1 Pseudomonas sp. P4_C3 | reverse complement strand
CGTCCGAACGCGGCCCGAGCCTGCGGCAGCTCCTACAGGGTGTGCGGTGAATTCATATCCGGAACCGAACCAGACAACAAAAAAGACCGCACGACATGTCAGAACCAACCTTTCTGAACAACGAAATTCGCGACTGGCTGATGGATTGCGGCCTGTTCAATCAACTACTGCCGGCGGACTTCGTCGCGGCTTCGGGCTACTTCAGTATCAGCACCATTGCCCAGGGCGAGGAGATCTTCCAGGAGGGCGATGCCGGCAGCTTCATGTGCATCATCCACACCGGTCAGGTGGCAGTGCAGAAAACCACCGCCGGCGGGCAACGCGTCACCATCACCACGTTGCGCAGCGGCCGCTCGTTCGGCGAAATGGCCGTGCTCGACGGCGAACGGCGCTCGGCCAGTTGCGTGGCCGCAAGCAACTGCCAGTTGCTCAACCTGGGCAAGGACTCGCTGGAAAAGATGCTCAACGACGCACCGAAAATCGCCGCCAAGATCATCCGCGCCCTCGCCGTTTCCCTGTCCAAACGCCTGCGCATGGCCGACGGCCAACTGCTTTCACAGCAGGTCTAGCCGCCCGGCGATTTGGCTTTCGGCGGATTGGGCGCAAGATCCGGTATCGGCTGGTCCTTGGTCGGCGGGCTCGGCATTTCAATCGGCACCAACGGCGGACCGCTACTGCCGGGGCCGACTTTAGGCAAAGGCGCCGGGCTGATTTGCGGGTATGGCGTGGGCGTCGCGGTGCCGGGCGAACCGGGCATCGGCGCGGGGCTGACGGGAATCGATTGCAGCTGTTGAGCCTGCACTGCAGTTATCGAGAGCGCGGCCAGGGCAATGACCGTTAGAATGGTGCGCTTCATCAATGGCTCCGTTGACCTTGTCGTCATAAACAGGCTACTCCCAACTGCGTCTGTTTGCCCTCCCGTGTTCTGCCAATTTTCTTCAAGTGAGCCCCATGAAACGTTTCGTTCTGCTGGACACCACCCCCATTCCTGAAAACGGCGGTGCCCTGTGCCTGTTCGAATACGGCGAGGATTTTGTCATCAAGATCCAGGGGGGCGATGGCGGGCAATTGATGAATACGCGCATGCATGGCTCCGAAGATGCTCTGGCCGAAATCCCGTGTCGCAAAGTCGCCGGTCGACCGAATTCACGGGTGCTCATCGGCGGCCTGGGCATGGGCTTCACCCTCGCTTCGGCGCTCAAGCACTTGGGCAAGACTGCCGAAGTGGTGGTCGCCGAACTGGTTCCCGGTGTCGTTGAGTGGAATCGTGGACCGCTGGGCGAGAAGGCTGGCAATCCGCTGCTCGACCCGCGGACGGTGATTCGCATGGAAGACGTGGCCAAAGTCCTGCAAGCCGAACCCCAGGGTTTCGATGCGATCATGCTCGACGTCGACAACGGCCCCGAAGGCCTGACCCAGAAAGCCAACAGCTGGCTGTACTCCGCCGGTGGCCTCAGTGCCTGCGCCAAGGCCCTGAGACCAAAAGGTGTGCTGGCCGTCTGGTCGGCCAGCGCTGACCGGCAATTTTCCGACAAACTGAAGAAAGCCGGTTTCAAGGCCGAGGAAGTGCAGGTCTTCGCCCATGGCAACAAGGGCACCCGCCACACCATCTGGATTGCCGAGAAGCTCAAGGGCTGAGCTAAACTTCGCTTAATACCGTCATTAGTCATTTTACAAAGGTGAACCCATGAGTTCGTCCACCCCGACCAACACTTCGAAGCTGGATCGCATCCTCGCCGACAACCAGCGCGACAAGGAAATGGGCTACCGCGACAAGGCCCTGAAGATGTACCCGCACGTCTGTGGCCGCTGCGCCCGTGAATTCTCCGGCAAGCGCCTGAGCGAACTGACGGTGCACCACCGCGACCACAACCACGACAACAACCCGCAGGACGGCTCGAACTGGGAGTTGTTGTGCCTGTACTGCCACGATAACGAACACTCGCGTTATACCGACCAGCAGTATTTCGACGAAGGCTCCCTCAGCACGCCGAAAATCGCCAAGGCCACGCACAACCCGTTTGCGGCGTTGGCCGGGTTGATGAAAAAGGAAGATTAAAAATCTTCAGTGCCTGAACTGGCCTCATCGTCGGAACGCCGCCCGGAGCAAGCTCGCTCCCACATTGTTCTGCGTCCGTCAGGACACCTCGGTCAACTGTGGGAGCGAGCTTGCTCGCGATTGCAATAGTCCTGACACCGCCAATCTCCGAACTGACCGCTGCCGTCCAATCCCCGTATAATCGCGCTTTTTTCCCGAAAGGCACCCCGCTCGTGGCAGACAAACGGTACAGCTGCATTGGTTTGTATAACCCCAAATCACCGGAGAACGTCGGTTCGGTGATGCGCGCCGCTGGCTGTTATGGCGTGGCGTCGGTGTTCTACACCGGCAAGCGCTATGAGCGCGCCGCCGACTTCGTCACCGATACCAAGCGCGTGCACTACGATATCCCACTGATCGGCATCGACGACCTGAAGAAAATCCTGCCGCTCAACTGTGTGCCGGTCGCCGTGGAACTGGTCGAGGGCGCTCGCCCGTTGCCGGAATACACCCACCCGGATCGCGCGCTCTACATCTTCGGCCCGGAAGACGGATCGCTGGATAAAGAGATTCGCGACTGGTGCGAAGACGTGGTCTACATTCCGACCACCGGTTGCATGAACCTGGCCGCCACGGTCAACGTCGTGCTCTACGACCGCATGTCCAAGGGGCTCAATACCCGCTCCGGGCCAAAATTCCGCTAATCGCCGCACATCCGATTGAACGAGCTGCCCGCCCTGGCTGTCAGCTTGACTATCGATCACCCAAGCCTGGAGACAGACCATGAGCGAACTCAAACGCGTCGAGCGTATCGAATCCACCCCGTTCCAGAGCCCCTCCGAGCAAAACGTGCAGGGCTGGGAACGCATCGGCTCCCTGGCCGGCGGCGTGGTGATGGTGGGCAAGGGCCTGCGGCGTGGCGGGATCTTTGGCCTGATCCAGGTGGCCATCGGCGGCGTGGCCCTGGCGCGCGGCATTACCGGCCACAGTTCGGCGAAAAGCCTGCTGGAGAAAAGCCGTCAGGACATGAACAACGTGCGGGCGAAAATCCAGCGGGCGGGTGAAGAACTGAGCCAGTTGAAGGCCAATGCCGAGGCGGCGACCGTTACCCGCAATGATTCGTTGAAGTCGCCGAAAGCCGGGGTTTGATCCGGATCGTCCGGCGGGGCTGATGGCCCTATCGCGAGCAAGCTCGCTCCCACAGGGTTATGTGGCGTTCACAACATTTGTGTTCACCCCCCAATCACTGTGGGAGCGAGCTTGCTCGCGATGACGGACTCACTGAATCAACTCGGTACTCAGTACCTTTGAAGAGCCACCGATCACGCCCTCGCTGAGCTGAACAAACGCCTGGGTATCGATATTCCCCAGCTGCATCGCCCCGCGCAACACGTCGTCCAGCGACCGCTTGTTGTGGGTTTTCAGGCGAATCTCGCGATCCAGTTCCTGCAGCAACACCACTGCCCTGGTCACCTGCGCCGGGCTGATCTGTTCACCGCGCAGCGTGGTGACTTTCTGGCTGCTCTTGACCAGTCTGCCGTGCACGCTCTCGTAGCGTTCATCGCTCATGCCGCCGGCCCGGCGCATCAGTTCGATGGCGTAATACTCGGCAAAGCCTTCGCTGATCCAGTCACTGCGCTGGGTGCCGTTGATCCGCCCGAACATCTGGGCCAACTCACGGACCAGCGCACTGGAGCCGCTCTCGCTGACCAACGGCAGGTGACTGTTCAGATAGATCGACTCGTGCGCCGACTGGCTGCCACGCYACATCGGATCATTGGCCCCGACGATCAGCAGTTTGCCAGGGTGTCGCGGGTACAGCGCCTGCACTTGCGGCCAGACGAAGCTCAGCAAGGTCAGTACATCCATACGGCGCATACCCTGCCCCAGCGGCGAGGTGACGGTGACTTCGGTCTCGCCCAGACGAGTACGGCGGCTGCCAAGCTGGCCGGCGAGCATCCAGCCCGTGGGCCGGTCGAACAGTCGGGAAGGATTATCGATACGGAATTTGTTCTGGCCAATCCGTGGCCACGCGGTTTCAACGCTTTTCCAGTCACCGGGCAGCTCGAATTCAAGGCGTGAAACCAGTTCGATGCCATCCTGTTGATCGAGTCTGGCAGCCGGCACCAGATCGTCGCCGCGCATCAACGCCCAGTTTGGCGTCATGCGCGCGTCGAAGCTGCCGCTCTTGCGCCCGTGGCTGATATTCACACGGTAAATCAGGCTGGCCTTGTCGGCAGTCGGACGCCAGATACCGCGCGCCGCTTTGCCAGGGGTCAGTTGCCATTGGCCGTCGGCCTTGAAATCGCTGTAGTGGCTGCCGTCGCCGAGGTCGAAATCCAGGCTGCGCACCGCCGAACCCTGGGCGAGCGTCAGGCGCACTTCGGCCTGATCGCTCTGGGGCAACAGGTGTACGTGATAATCCAGATTGACTTTGTTCGCTGCCCATACGGGTGAATTCACGACCAGTAGTCCAACGACCCACGCCTGCCGCCATCCCACAGCCATACACACTCCTTCGTGAAACGTTATACGTTCGGCCGTCAGCCCGCGCGGAAAATCAGGTGATCTTCCCAATCATCTTCCAGCACGCTGCCTTCGGCGAGCATGCGCCYGGACTGGGAAATCCGCTCGTGATGCACAGCATCGCGATCACCGCACACCAGGTGATGCCACAACGGAAGGTCCTTGCCTTCGCTGACCAGGCGATAGCCACAGGTCGGCGGCAGCCATTTGAATTCGTCGGCCTTGCCCGGCGTGAGCTGGATACAGTCCGGCACAGAGTCACGACGGTTGGGATAGTCCGTGCACTGGCAGGTTTTCAGGTCCAGCAATTTGCAGGCGATGCGCGTGTAATAAACGCTGTTGTCGTCTTCGTCTTCAAGCTTTTGCAGGCAGCACAATCCACAGCCGTCGCACAGCGACTCCCATTCCTCCCGATCGAGTTGATCAAGGGTTTTGCGTATCCAGAACGGTTCTACTTTGGCGGCCATGGTTCGAGCATCGACATCAGGTGGTGAAAAGGCAGCCAGTCTAGTGCCCGAAAGCCCGCGGGCCAAGCATTGGCGACTGTCGGTAGAACGGGCTTGTCAGATTTTGCGCTGCCAAGTAGGGTTTTGCGTCGCTCCCACTTTCAAACGTAGCAAGGAATCTCTTGATGAGTGCCAACCCACGCGTTGCCGATTACGCCATTCACCCTCAGTTCACCGATCGCTGGTCGCCCCGCGCCTTCACTGGCGAAACGATTCCAGAGGAAACCCTGCTGAGCTTCTTCGAAGCCGCCCGCTGGGCACCCTCGGCCTACAACTCGCAACCCTGGCGCTTCCTATACGCACGTCGCGACACGCCGAACTGGGAGCGCTACCTGGGCCTGCTGAACGAATTCAACCGCAGCTGGGCGCAACATGCTTCGGCCCTGGTGATCGTGATCTCGAAAACCACCTTCGCCGTGCCTGGCGCCACCGAAGAAACCCCGGCCCTGTGGCACACCTTCGACACCGGTTCCGCCTGGGGTCACCTGGCCTTGCAAGCGAGCCTGAGCGGTTGGCACACCCACGGCATGGCCGGTTTCGACCAGGAACTGACCCGCAAGGAGCTGAACATTTCTGAAGGCTACGCCCTGCACGCCGCCGTCGCGGTGGGCAAGCTTGGGGACAAGGCAAGCCTGGCGGATTACCTGCAAGCCCGTGAAGAACCCAGCCCGCGTCGTCCATTGAGCGAGTTGGCGGCTGAAGGTGATTTCACCCTCTAACAGCAAAAGATCGCAGCCTGCGGCAGCTCCTACAGGAGTTCACATAATCCTGTAGGAGCTGCCGCAGGCTGCGATCTTTTTTCGCTGCGCCTCAATACCCGCGATCGAAATCCACTTCCCCGCGCAACGCCTCTCCCGCCTGATACGCCCGCAGGTTCTCGACAAACAGCTTCACCATCATCGAAGGCGAAGTCGGTGCCGAGCTGTGGCCGGTCAGCAGCAGGCCCCAGGCTGTCCAGAATGGATGACGCTGGGGTAACGGCTCCTGACGGCACACGTCGATCACCGCACCCGCCAGATGCCCTTCCTTCAAGGCATCCACCAGATCCGCATCGACCACCGCCACACCGCGCCCGGCGTTGATGAACAACCCGGTCGGCTTGAATTGCTTGAACAGCGTCGCGTCGTAGATATCGTGGGTGTCCGGCGTGTTCGGCAAAAGATTGACCACGTAATCGACTTCACCGACCAGCCGCGGCAAATCCGCCATTGATCCGACTTCGATAAACGGCGCCTGTTCCCGCGCGCTGCTGGCAACGCCATACAACTCGACGCCGAACGGCACGAGGAACTGCGCGACACTTTGACCGATATCACCCGTGCCGACGATCAACACCTTGCGCCCCGCCAGGTTCTGGCCATGGCGGCTGTCCCACTTGCGCTCGACCTGGCTGACCAGTCGCGCCAGCACTTCACGTTCGTGACCGAGCATATACGTGAGCACATACTCGGCCATGACCTGTCCGAAGATGCCGACGGCACGGGTCAGCCGATAGTGCCGCGGCAAGCCATCGGCCAGCAGCGGCGTGATCCCGGCCCAGGTCGATTGCAGCCATTGCGGTTGATGGCCCTGTCGTAACAGGGTCGCCAGCAAATCTGGCTGGCCGAGCCACACCGGACAATCGGCGGCCTGGCTGGCCAGTTCGGCGGAATCACCGCTGGTCAGCACCTCCAGGTCCGGTGCCGCCTCGCGTAACAGTTGGGCGTACACGGGGTGGTCGTGTTCAGCAATCAGGACGCGCATGCTTCAAACCTTTCAAAAACGGTACAGACGGCCGCCGACAGAGTGGTGCTCCGTCGATGCTGCCATCGCAAAAATCAATCAGTGTTTCATAACCACTCTGAACAGAGCCTGTCTGCCGCTCACACCGGATCGTTGCGACGCAACAATTCTTCCGGCAAGTGCTCGATGTACTCGTCTTCGGCAGGCGGCATTTGCAGGTGATAACCCTGTTTGTCGAGGTTTTCCAGCACGACCGTGATGTCCTCGCGCGACAGTTTGCGCTCGGGGCTCAGCACCAGGTCGAACGCGTGGATGGCCTTGCCGAAGGCTGCCATCAGGGGATCCGGCACACGT